>ONSE01000043.1 GCA_900320415.1 uncultured Eubacteriales bacterium | reverse complement strand
GACACCGTGACGGAGATACAGAAATTCTCCGTAGATTTGTCGACTAACCCCAGAATCGGTACTTACATTTAAACGCAGACAAAAGGGCAGGCATTCCGCCTGCCCTTGTATTCTTTTAAAATCTCATTGTCAGAGAGATACGGTTCTTCTTCGCGTCAACCGAGAGGATCCTGACAGTGACAACGTCGCCGACCTTCAAGACCTCGCTCGGATGCCTGATGTATTTGTCGCAGATCTGAGAGATATGTACCAGACCGTCCTGATGGACGCCGATGTCTATGAAGGCGCCGAAATCGATCACGTTTCTGACCGTGCCCTTCAGCTCCATTCCCTCCTTGAGGTCGCTGATGTCCAGCACGTCGCTGCGCAGCATGGGGGCGGGCATCTCGTCACGCGGGTCACGTCCCGGCTTGGAAAGCTCCTTGACGATATCATCCAGCGTTGGCAGGCCGATGCCGAGCTGCTGCGCAAGGCTCTTGGTTCCCTTTGCCTTGACTCTCGCGGCAAGGTCTGGGAATTTCGCCGCTTTTATTTCTTTTTCAGAATAATCAACAAGTGTCAGCAGCTCCTTCGCGCTCTTGTAGCTCTCGGGGTGAACGCCTGTGTTATCAAGCGGGTTGCGGCTCTCGGGCACTCTCAGAAAACCCGCGCACTGCTCAAACGCCTTGGGTCCCAGCTTGGGGACCTTTTTCAGCTCCGCGCGGGAGTGGAACGCTCCGTTCTCCTCGCGGTAGACGACGATGTTCTTGCACACCGCGCTGTTGAGTCCCGAGACCCTGAGCAGCAGGGCGGGGGAAGCGGTGTTCAAGTCCGCGCCGACGGAGTTGACACAGTCCTCCACCACGCCGTCCAGCGCCTCTCCGAGCCTCTTCTGCGGCATATCGTGCTGGTACTGCCCCACGCCGATCGCCTTCGGCTCGATTTTGACCAGCTCCGCCAGAGGATCCTGCAGGCGTCTCGCGATGGAAACCGCAGAGCGGAGCGTCAGATCCAGCTCGGGCAGCTCGGTCGCCGCAAGCTTGGAAGCGGAATAAACCGACGCGCCCGCCTCGCTGACGACCATGTAATAGACGGTTCTGCCCGCCTCCTTGATGGCATCCGCCGCGAACATCTCCGTCTCCTTGGAGGCGGTGCCGTTACCGATGGAGATGATGTCCACCCCGTGCTTTCTGATCAGCTGCAGCAGCTTTGCTTTTGATTCCGCTGCGCGCTTCTCGCCGTGGGTGGGATAAATCACCGCGGTGTCCAGCACCTTGCCCGTACCGTCCACGACCGCCACCTTGCAGCCCGTGCGGTAGCCCGGGTCGAGTCCGAGCACTACCTTGCCCTTGACGGGCGGCTGCATGAGGAGCTGCTTGAGGTTGACCGCGAACACCTTGATCGCGTTTTCCGCAGCTGTCTCCGTCAGCTCGGAACGGATCTCCCTCTCGATGGATGGGAATATCAGGCGGCTGTAGGCGTCCTCTCCTGCCGCCCGCAGCAGGTCGGAGCAGAGCGGATTGGTGCGGCGGTCGAGCAGACGGAAGATCACGCCGAGGGGTCTTTCGTCATCGAGCCGTACGCTGACCTTGAGAAAGCCCTCCTTCTCTCCCCTGTTGACCGCGAGAACACGGTGACCGGCGATTTTTTTCACGCTCTCGGTGAAGTCGTAGTACATGGTGTAGACGCTTTCCTTCTCCTCGTCCGCCGCGACCGAGCGGAGCACGCCGTCCTTCTGCGCGATCTCACGGATGCGCTTGCGGATTTCCGCGCTGTCGGAAACCTGCTCCGCGATGATATCCATTGCGCCCGCTATCGCCTCGTCGGCTGTCGCGACGCCCTTTTCCTCGCTGACAAACTCCGCCGCGTATTCCAGCGGCTTGAAACCCTTGTCCTGTTTGATGACTGCCAGCGCCAGCGGCTCCAGACCCTTTTCCTTCGCGACGCTCGCCCTGGTCTTGCGCTTCGGCTTGAAGGGGCGGTAGATATCCTCCAGCTCGCTGAGCGTCTGCGCCGCGTCAAGAGCCGCTCCCACCTCGTCGGTGAGCTTCTCCTGCGCCGCGATCAGGCTGCGGATCTCCTCCCTGCGCTTGTCAAGACCGCGCAGATAGTCCAGCTTCTCGCTGAATTCACGGATCAGCTGGTCGTCCATCGAGCCGTGCATCTCCTTGCGGTAACGGGCGATGAACGGGATGGTGTTGCCGTCGTCGAGGAGCGCGATCACGTTCTGCGCGTACTCCTCTTTTATCTGAAACAGTTTTGATAATACCTTTGAGTAATCCATTGAAACCTCCCAAAAACGCCGCCTTTCCTCGCGGCGCTACTCCGCTTATTATAACACAAACGGCGCACAAATGCAAACACCAAGAGCCTGCCGCGCAAGCCCTTGGTGTACTGACGAAAGGAAATCTCTGATCATTCAATGTCGTGCGGAAGTGCGGGAAATCTATGGCTGAATTATGCCGTGAAGATTCCGTACTTCTGCGCGGTAAGGAATTTATAGAGCTTCCCTAAAGAATCGAGGACAGCAGGTTGCCCATGTTGTACATACCCGCGCCCTGTGAGGAGAGATAGACCGCCGCGTTGACCGCGCCCACGGCAAAGACCTCCTTGGACTGCGCCTGATGGGTGATGGTCACCACCTCGTCGTGTCCCGCGAAAATCACCTCGTGCTCGCCTACGATGGTGCCGCCGCGCACGGAATGGATGCCGATCTCATTCTTCGAGCGCTTCCTGCGGTAGCTGTGTCTGTCATACACATACTGCGGCTCGTTCTCGAGCGTCCCCGAAATGCCGTCCGCGATCATCAGCGCGGTGCCGCTCGGGGCGTCCACCTTGAGGTTATGGTGCTTCTCAACGATCTCGATGTCAAACTCATTGCCCAGCACCTTCGCCGCCTGCTTGGACAGCTCGATCAGCAGATTGATGCCCAGCGACATATTGCCCGAGTAGAACACCGCGACGCTTTCCGCCGCCTTCCGGATCCGCGTCACCTGCTCGGGAGAATAGCCCGTGGTGCAGATCACACAGGGAACGCCGTTCTTGACCGCGAAATCCAGCATACCGTCCAGCGCGGCGGGATTGGAAAAGTCGATGATCACATCGGGCTTCTCCTTCACGCCGTCAAAGGAGGGATATACCGTGAAGTCATGCTTGTTCTCACCGTAGGCATCCACGCCGAACAGCGTCTGTGTTTCGGGATTGTTTTTGACCGCCTCGGCGACAAAATAACCCATCTTGCCGTTGCAGCCGACTATTGCTACGTTTACCATTTTTTACTTCCCCTTTTTGCGTATAATAGGATAGGGTTCGGCGTCACACCAAACCCTATGCTTATTGTTTCGTATCTTTATACCTTGTTGAGCAGGTCGTACTTCGCGAGACAATCCTTGAGGTTGTGGTAGCCCGCAACGCTCATGGGAACGAGGGGCAGCTTGCACTCGCCCGCGTCAAAGCCGTAGAGATTCATCGCGGTCTTGATGGGGATCGGGTTGACGTCGCTGAACATGATGTTCATCAGCTCAAGGTAGTGGAAGTGCAGCTTCTGTGCCTCCGCAAAGTTGTTCTCCAGACAAAGCTGACAGATTCTGTGCATTTCCATGGGGCAAATATTCGCGAACACCGAGATCACGCCCAGCGCGCCCAGCGACATGAAGGGAACGGTCTGGTCGTCGTTGCCCGAATAGATGTCGAGACTGTCGCCGCACAGCGAGCGGATCAGCGCCACCTGGGAGATATCGCCGCTTGCTTCCTTTGCCGCGCGGATGTTGGGGTTCTTGCAAAGCTCGGCGTAGGTCTTGGGCTGGATGTTGCAGCCCGTGCGGGAAGGCACGTTGTAGAGAATGATGGGGATATCCACCGAATCGGCGATCACGTTGAAGTGCTTCACCAGACCCTGCTGTGAGGTCTTGTTGTAGTAGGGCGTTACGCAGAGGCAAGCGTCCGCGCCTGTTTTCTGCGCCTCTCTGGAAAGCATCACCGCGGTGGAGGTGTCGTTGCTTCCCGTGCCCGCGATGACGGGGATCCTGCCATTGACCTTCTCGGAAACGAAGGAGAGAACCTCGCAGTGCTCCTTCTCGGAGAGGGTCGCCGCCTCACCCGTGGTGCCGCAGGCAATAATCGCGTCAGTGCCGTTGGCAATGTGAAACTCAAGCAGCTCCTCGAGCACCTGGTAATTCACCTTGCCGTCTGACCGGATCGGCGTAATCAGAGCCACGCCGGAGCCCGTAAAAATGTGGTCTGCCATAAATCATTCCTCCGATATTAATCCATATATCCCTCGGCGCAGAGGAGTTCGGCGAGGAGTACAGCGCCGCCTGCCGCGCCTCTTAATGTGTTGTGTGACATACATACGAACTTGTAGTCGTACTGGGTATCCTCTCTGAGACGTCCCACAGAGATCGCCATTCCGTTTTCAAGGTTGCGCTCCGACTTGATCTGCGGACGGTCGGGTTCCGTGAAGTAGTGGAGGAACTGCTTGGGCGCGCTGGGGAGACTGAGCTCCTGCGCTCTGCCGCTGTAGTTCTCCCATACCTTGATGATCTCCTCAACGGAGGGCTTCTCCACGCCCTCTTTGAAGGACATGAACACCGCCGCGGTGTGACCGTCGGATACGGGAACGCGCAGGCACTGTGAGGTGATGGCGATGGCGTCGGTGAGAGCGATCTCGCCGCCCTCTACCTTGCCCCAGATCTTGAGGGGCTCTCTCTCGGACTTCTCTTCCTCGCCTCCGATGTAGGGGATGAGGTTATCCACCATCTCGGGCCATGTCTTGAAGGTCTTGCCCGCGCCCGAGATCGCCTGGTAGGTGCAGGCGAGAACCTTGTCAACGCCCAGCGCCTTCAGGGGATGAATGGCGGGAACATAGCTCTGCAGCGAGCAGTTGGACTTCACAGCGACAAAGCCTCTCTTGGTGCCGAGGCGCTTTCTCTGCGACTCGATCACCTTGATGTGGTCGGCGTTGATCTCGGGGATCACCATGGGCACGTCGGGGGTGAAGCGGTGCGCGGAGTTGTTGGAAACGATCGGGCACTCCGCCTTGGCGTACTTCTCCTCAAGAGCCTTGATTTCATCCTTCTTCATATTCACCGCGCAGAAGCAGAAGTCAACCTGAGAGGCGACCTCCTCTACCTTCTCCGCGTCCACGATTACCATATCCTTATATTTTTCGGGCAGGGCGGCGGCCATGTGCCATCTGCCGTCTACGCACTCGCCATAGGTCTTGCCGGCGGAACGCGCGCTCGCCGCGAGAACGGTCACCTCAAACCAGGGGTGATTCTCAAGAAGCAGCGCAAAACGCTGTCCGACCATGCCTGTAGCTCCGATGATACCTACCTTATACTTCTTCACTGTGATTCCTCCATATTGCAACAATTTTTGAAAAAGCGGTTGCCTTATTCGATAAATTATATTATTATAGAAACAGCGCGCGAAAACGCGTGTGGCACCGCCGTCAAGGTGTCGATTACTCCAAATACCTCATTCTATAATATACCATTTCGCAGGCTTATTGTCAATTATTTTGAGGATGAATCTTTTTGAATTTGAGGGAGAAAACATGAAAACCGCTGACTTTTACTATGATTTACCAAAGGAACTGATCGCGCAGACGCCCGTAGAGCCGCGCGACAGCTCACGGCTGCTGGTGCTCGACCGCAAAACAGGCGAAATTGAGCACAGGCACTTTTATGATATTATCGACTATCTGCGCGAGGGTGACCTGATCGTCGCCAACGACTCGCGCGTACTTCCCGCCCGCATCTACGGCGTGAAGGAAGGAACCGGCGCGAGGGTGGAGTTTTTGCTGCTCAGGCAGATCAGCGGCAACCGCTGGGAAACCCTCTGCAAGCCCGGCAAAAAGGCGCGCGAGGGCGCGAAATTCAGCTTTGGCGGCGGGATCCTGAAGGCGGCCGTCACCGAGGTCAGGGACGACGGCAACCGCGTGGTGGACTTTGACTGCGACGAGAGCTTTTTCGCAACGCTCGATAAAATCGGTCAGATGCCGCTGCCGCCCTACATCACTGAGGAGCTCAGGGACAAGGAACGCTACCAGACGGTCTACAGCCATGAATTGGGCTCCGCCGCCGCCCCCACCGCGGGTCTGCACTTCACGGAAGAACTGATGGAACGGATACGGCAGAAGGGCGTGAGGATCGCCTATGTCACCCTGCACGTCGGTCTGGGCACCTTCCGCCCCGTCAAGGTGGACGACGTGACCAAGCACAAAATGCACAGCGAGCACTACGAGGTGCCCGGGGAAACCGCGGAGCTGATCCGTCAGACCAAAGCAAACGGCGGAAGGATCATTGCCATCGGCACCACCTCCTGCCGCACTCTAGAGAGCGTCGCCGCGCAGTACGGAGAGATCAGGGCGTGCGAGGGCTTCACCGACATCTTTATTTATCCCGGGTATGAGTTCAAGGTGCTCGACGGTCTGGTAACAAACTTCCACCTTCCCGAGAGCACGCTGATCATGCTGGTCTCCGCCTTCGCGGGCTACGACAACATTATGAACGCCTACAAAACCGCCGTGGAGGAGCGGTACAGATTCTTCTCCTTCGGCGACGCCATGATGATTTCTTAACGGAGGAACTATGTTTCAGTTAATCAAACAGGAGGGCTGCGCAAGGCGCGGCGAATTTGTGACGCCGCACGGCACCGTACAGACGCCCGCGTTCATGAACGTGGCGACCTGCGGCGCGATCAAGGGCGCGGTTTCGGCGCTCGATCTGAAGGATATCAAATGTCAGGTGCAGCTGTGCAACACCTATCACCTGCACCTGCGCCCGGGAGATGAAAAGGTCAGGACGCTCGGCGGTCTGCACCGCTTCACGCGGTGGGAGGGTCCCATCCTCACGGACAGCGGCGGCTTTCAGGTGTTTTCGCTCGCGAAGCTGCGCAACATCAAGGAGGAGGGCGTTTATTTCAACTCCCATATCGACGGCAGAAAGATCTTCATGGGACCCGAGGAGAGCATGAATATCCAGTCGAACCTCGGCTCGACCATTGCCATGGCGTTTGACGAGTGTGTGGAGAATCCCTCTCCCTATCAGTACACAAAGGACAGCGTGGCGCGGACGACGCGCTGGCTGAAGCGCTGCATGGACCGCATGGCGTACCTCAACAGCCTGGAGGGCACCCTCAACCGCAGACAGATGCTCTTCGGCATCAACCAGGGCGGCACCTACCGCGACCTGAGAACCGACCATATGAGGGAGATCGCTGAGCTGGAGCTTGACGGCTACGCCATCGGCGGACTGGCGGTCGGAGAACCCACCGAGGTGATGTATGAGATCATCGAGGCAGTGGAGCCGTTCGCGCCGAAGGACAAGATCCGCTATTTGATGGGCGTGGGGACCCCTGTGAATATTCTTGAGGCAGTCCGGCGCGGCGTCGATTTGTTTGACTGCGTGATGCCCAGCCGCAACGCGCGGCACGGTCAGCTCTTTACGTGGGAGGGTGTGCGCAACCTCAACAACGCCAAGTATGAGCTTGACGAAAAACCGATCGACGAGAGGTGCGGCTGCCCCACCTGCCGCAGCTTCTCTCGCGCCTACATCCGCCATCTGCTCAAGAGCGGGGAAATGCTCGGAATGCGACTCGCGGTGCTGCACAACCTCTATTTCTACAATAATCTGATGGAAATCATCCGCGCGCAGCTGGACGCAGGCACCTTCCTTCAGTTTTATGAAACCTACCGAAATGTCCTGGGCGTGAGAATTTAATGCAAGTTTTTTTCCAAAATCACTTGCAACCATCGATAAAAGCTGTTATAATCAGTTTATTGCGTTGAAAGGAATGATAAATGATGAACACTATTTCACCTATAGCTGCCGAAGCGCAGCAGGCAGGCGGCCTCTTTGGCGGCAACAGTATGTGGGTCATGATTTTGATCTACGCCGTTATTATCGGAGGTATTTATTTCTTCCTCATCAGACCGAACTCCAAGAAGAAAAAAGAAGAGGCGCAGATGAGAAACTCCCTCGAGATCGGGGATGAGATCACCACCATCGGCGGAATCATGGGCAGAGTTGTTGCCATCAAGGACGAGGAGGATGCCATCATCATCGAAACAGGCTCAGACAGAGTCAAGATGAAGTTCAAAAAATGGTGCATTTCCACCGTCGACACCGTCAAGGAGCCCCAGCAGACCGCTCCCGTGGAAAAGAAAAGCCTGACAGACTTCTTCAGGAAGAAGAAGGAAGAAAAAGAGAACGAAGCCGAGTAACGAATAAAACATAATGGTACCTCTCCCCGAATATAATGAATCAGAATTGTATTCGGGGGTATTTTTTATGTCTGATAAAAAGAAGCTGATCAAATCCGTTCTCATCGGCAGTCTCTGCGGAATGCTCGCCTGCGTGATTCTGATGTGCGTCATGGCGGCTGTCATGCTCACCGCTGGACTCCTCCCTGCCGGAATCACCGATTACGCGATGGCTGCCATCGCCTCGGCAGGCGCGCTGACGGGCGGCTTTGTCGCGACCAAGCTCAACAAGGGCGCGGGACTGATTGTCGGCGCGCTGACGGGAGCGGCGATGTTCCTGCTGGTCACGCTCGCCGCACTCCTGAAAAGCAGCGCACCCGTCACCGTCCTCACTGCCATCCGCGCGGCGGGAATGCTCGCGGGAGGCGCGATCGGCGGTATCCTGGGACTGAGAGAGCGGAAGAAGATCCATTTCTGACAGCGGACACATATGTTTGTGAGGATTTGTATATTTTTCTATTTTAGAAATATATACAAGTCCTCATTTCTACAATAGTAACAAAATTGAAAAAAGAGTGGAAAAACATCTCATTATATGATATAATCAGAGAGTTAGAACAGAACCAACCGCAAATAATCAAGGTTATTCAAGAAAAAGGAGAAGGTCTAATGGCTAAAATCAAATTGCCCGAGGCGTTGAAATCCTGGAAGGTAGTTTCACGCGTTTCAGACACTGATGAAAGCGAAATCTACCGGCTCGTCAGCAAGGACGACGACAAGAAGGAAGCGCGTCTCTCCTATTACGAATTTACGGGAAGTCTCTATAACGGCGAAGACATCGACTACATCAAGGACGAGGTAGATTTTGTCCGCACTATCAAACGTCTGGGAGACATCAGCAACTACATCGACGTTGTGATTGAAGATAACCCCGAGAAAAAAAGAATGGAGCTGTTCATTGTCACGGACGACAGCAAGCCCCTTTCCGCCGTGATGGAAGAAAAAAGCTTTTCCGAGGACGAAATCATTGAGTTCGGCCTCCAGATGAGCGATATTCTCGAAAAGCTCGAGGATGCCGGCATTTTCCACGGCGATATCAAGCCCTCCGACATATTTGTCACCGCGGACGGAAAGTTCAAGCTCGGCGCGTTCATGGACGCGGAGACGCTGGACGATGACGACATCTCATTTGTCGCGCCTGAAATCCAGAAGGAGGAGGACGCCGACTTCACCACCGACCTGTACTCGCTCGGTATGATCATGTACGCCATGTGCAACAACGGCAAGCTTCCCTTTGAGGAAGACGG
>ONSE01000140.1 GCA_900320415.1 uncultured Eubacteriales bacterium | reverse complement strand
ATATAGAATGGCACGAGTAAAAGGTGCGATGATGACTCGCAAAAGAAGGAAAAAGACATTAAAGCTCGCCAAGGGTTACTGGGGTGCGAAATCCAGACACTTTAAGATGGCGAAGCAGGCAGTGATGAAGTCCGGCAACTACGCCTATGTAGGCCGCAAGCAGAGAAAGAGAGACTTCCGCCGCCTGTGGATCACCAGAATTTCCGCCGCCTGCAAGGCAAACGGCACCAACTATTCAACATTTATGAACGGTCTGAAGAAGGCCGGCGTCATTCTTAACAGAAAGATGCTTTCCGAGATCGCGATTTCGGATCCGGCCGCGTTCACAGCTCTTGTTGAAAAGGCAAAAAATGCGTAAGTAATCAGTTTTCTGTGACAGCGTTTGGGGACATCTCCAAACGCTTTTACTTTAGGGAACCTCTAAACATTCCTTACCGCTCATAAGCACGACATTGGATGATTAGAGATTCCCTTTATAGGGAGAAGCCAATGCCAATGATTTCAAGCAAAGAAAATCCTCGTGTCAAGCAGCTTTCCAAGCTGCAGAAAAGCGCACGCTTCCGCCGCCAGTCAGGTTTGTTCATCGCCGAGGGACTTCGGATCTGCCGCGACGCCATGAAGAGCGGAGCGGAAATACAAACGCTGTATGTCACCGAGCGCGCAACGGAAAAATACCCCGGGCAATTCGGGGAACTGCAGAGCTGCGCAGGGGAAACCATCCTCCTTTCTCCGTCCGTTTTCGCGTCTGTCAGCGATACGCAGACGCCGCAGGGATTCCTTTGTACAATAAAAACACTTGACAAAACCATACAGTTTGATACAATTAAGAATAACGGAAAATTTCTTGCGCTTGAAAATGTGCAGGATCCGAACAATCTCGGTACTGTATTGCGCTCCGCGGAAGCGTTTGGCATTTCGGGTGTGATCCTTTCCGCTGACTGCTGCGACATTTATAATCCCAAGGTAGTCAGGGGAAGTATGGGCGCGGTTTTCCGGGTCCCCTTCCATATTTGCGAAGGGATCCCCGCTTTTCTTTCACAGTACAACGGGCTTTGCTCCTACGCGGCGGTTGTTGACAGGGACGCGGAGAAAATCAGTGAAATATCCTTTCGTGAGCCGTGCGTTACCGTTATCGGAAACGAGGGAAACGGCTTGACAAAGGAAACAATTGCCGCCTGTGACCACCGCGTTACGATTCCCATGAAAGGGAAGGCGGAGTCGCTCAACGCATCGGCGGCGGCAACGGTAATCATTTGGGAAATGCTTCGATGAACAAGGGATCAAACGCGAAATATTGGATATGGCTGACGCAGGCGCTTGGTTACAACAACCGTAAGATCAAGGGCTTATTTGAGCTGTACGAAGATATTGCCGTTTTTTGCGAGGGAGGAGAGCAGGAGTGGAGGTTCAGCGGAACGCTGAATCACAATGATATCCACAAGCTCAAGACCACACCTATCGCGGAAGCGGAAAAAATTCTGGAACAGAGCAGACGGCATGGCTACTCCTTGATTTGCATCGATGACGAGGAGTATCCCGAGTGCGTGTTGAATCTGTTTTCCCCGCCCGCCGTGCTTTATGTGGACGGCAGGCTGCCGGACGTGGACCACGTGCTGACGATCGGCATAGTGGGAACGAGAACCGCCTCCAACTACGGCGTCAGGAACGCCTATAAGATCGGTTACTCTCTCTCGAAATACGGCGTGTACACCGTCAGCGGCGGTGCCTTGGGCGTGGACTGCGCTTCTCACAGGGGAACACTCGCGGCAAACGGTGTGACGATATGTGTTTTGGGGTGCGGCATCGATTATCCCTACCTGATGACTAACGCGGGAATGCGCAGGGATATTGCCAAAAACGGCGCCGTCATTTCGGAGTATCCTCCCGGCACTCCGCCGAAGCCCTACCACTTTCCCGCGAGGAACCGTCTGATCGCCGCACTGTCCCGGGGCGTGCTGATTATAGAGTCGGGAAAAAACAGCGGATCTCTGATCACAGCCGATCTGGCGCTGGAGCAGGGAAAGGAGCTGTTCGCGCTGCTTGGAAACAACAGTCCCAACAACGAAGGCTCCAATTTCAGGATCAAGGAAGGTACGGCGGTTCCCATAACGGACTTCATGGACATCATCATGGCGTTTCGTGACAGCTATTCCCGTGAGGAGAAAAAGCCGATTGATTTTATTTCGCTGGCCGACATTGAGATGATTCCCGTCAAGGGAACAAAGAGGGTCAGAAAGCACCTGAAGGGCTTCAAGCAAATTGACCCGGGCTATACGATCGACGACATTCTGGACGAAAAGCAGGATAAGGAGCCTGAAAAGCCCGAACCGAAGCATAATACAAAAGTGAACCTAACAAGCGATGAGCAGGCGGTTTATGATTACCTGACCGCCGAGCCTGTTCATATAGATACTATTTCGAGGGATCTGAAGCTGCCGATATTCCGTGTGCTTGCTGCGCTGACGCAGCTGGAAATGAAGGATCTGGTGCTCGCCGCCAAGGGCAGAAAATTCTCCCTCAAATAGAGGTATAAACCCAGGAGGAAAAATATGTCAGATTTGGTTATTGTGGAGTCTCCTGCCAAAGCCAAAACAATCAAAAAATATCTCGGTGGCAATTTCGAGGTAGTTGCGTCCATGGGACACGTGCGCGATTTGCCGAAGGCGCGTCTCAGCGTGGACATCAAAAACCATTTTGCGCCGAAGTATGATATCATCAAGGGCAAGGAAAAGCTCGTCAAGGAGCTGAAGGGACTTGCCGAAAAAAGCGACAATATTTATCTCGCGACCGACCCCGACCGCGAGGGAGAGGCGATTTCGTGGCACCTCGCGTACATTCTCGGGCTGCCCGAGGATTATTGCAAGAGAGTGGAGTTCAATGAGATCACCAAAACAGGTGTGCAGAACGGTATGAGCCATCCGCGCGGCATCAACATCGACCTGGTCAACGCGCAGCAGGCGAGGAGGATTCTCGACAGGCTGGTGGGCTATAAGCTCAGTCCCTTTATCTCGCAGAAAATCCGCAGAGGACTTTCCGCGGGGCGTGTCCAGTCCGTAGCGCTGCGCATCATCGTGGACAGAGAAAACGAAATCCGCAAGTTCAAGCCGGAGGAATACTGGTCGATTGACGCGAAGTTTATTCCCAAGGGCAGCAGAAAGACCTTTTCCGCCTCGCTCTATTCGGACGCGAACGGAAAAATCAAGATAAAGAACCGGGAACAGGCGGACAAAATAGAAGCGGATCTGGACGGAGCGGAGTACACCGTCACCAAGGTGCGCCACGGCACGAGAAAGAAAAGTCCCGCTCCTCCGTTCATCACCTCAACACTCCAGCAGGAGGCGTCCAGGAAGCTGGGCTTTCAGTCCCGCCGCACCATGAAGGTCGCGCAGGAGCTGTACGAGGGTGTTGAAATCGAGGGAATGGGCGCGACAGGTCTGATCACCTACATGAGAACCGACTCGCTCCGTATCTCCGACGTCGCGATACAGGAGGTAACCCGGTATATCGATCAGGCATACGGCGCGGAGTATCTCCCCGCGCAGCCCAGACACTTTAAATCCCGAAAGAACGCTCAGGACGGTCACGAGGCGATTCGTCCCTCCATGCCTTCTCTCACGCCCGACAGCGTCAAGAGCAGCCTTACCTCCGACCAGTATAAGCTTTATAAGCTGATTTGGAGCCGCTTCACCGCGTCTCAGATGGCTGACTGCATCCAGAAAACCACCCAGGCGGATATTGAAGCAAGGGGCTACACCTTCAAGGCGTCGGGATATATTGTGGATTTCCCCGGCTTCACCGCGCTTTATGTGGAGAGCAAGGACGAGGCGGAGGAAAAGTCCACACAGCTGCCTCCCCTCGAAAAGGATATGCCGGTCAGGTGCAAGGAGCTGAAAAAGAACCAGCACTTCACCCAGCCTCCCGCCCGCTACACAGAGGCATCCCTGATCAAGACCCTGGAGGAATACGGCATCGGCAGACCTTCCACCTACGCGGCGACCATTACTACTCTGACCAGCAGGGAGTATGTCAAGCGCGAGGCAAAAACGCTGGTACCCACCGAGCTGGGGGAGGCGATCACCACCCTGATGAAGGAGCGCTTCCCGAATATCGTCAACGTCAAGTTCACCGCTGAAATGGAGGAGGACCTCGACAGCGTGGAAAACGGCTCCGTGCAGTGGGATGAGCTTCTCGGCAGCTTTTACGGAGATTTTGAAACCACCCTCAAGGAAGCGAAGGCGGAAATGGAGGGCGTCAAAATCAAGCTGAAGGAGGATGAAACCGACATCGTCTGCGACAAATGCGGCAGAAAAATGGTCGTCAAGGTCGGCAGATACGGCAAGTTTATCGCCTGCCCGGGTTATCCCGAGTGCAAGAATATCCTCAAGTACGTTGAAAAAACGGGAACGAAATGTCCCAAGTGCGGCGGAGACATCATTGTCAAGCGCACCAAGACGAAGAGGATTTTCTATGGCTGCTCCAACTACCCCAACTGCGATTTTGTCAGCTGGAACGAGCCGACCAACGAGAAGTGTCCGCAGTGCGGAGAAATTCTTTTTAAGAAAAAAGGCAAAAAACCGACCTTGTTCTGCGCGGCGGAGGGCTGCGGTTTTACCAAGGCGGTTCCCACGGATGATAAAGCATGAGTATTAATGTAATAGGAGCGGGACTGGCAGGCTGCGAGGCGGCTATGCGGATTGCCGACAGCGGCGTCCCTGTCAGGCTGTACGAGATGAAGCCCGCCAAGAAAACACCCGCGCATAAAACCGATTGGTTCGGTGAGCTTGTCTGCTCCAACTCTCTCAAGGCGATTCGTGTGGAGAGTGCGGCAGGCCTTTTGAAGGAGGAGATGCGCCGTCTGAACTCCTTTTTGATGCGCTGCGCCGACCAGTGTCAGGTGCCGGCGGGAGGCGCGTTGGCGGTTGACCGCGAGCAGTTCGCGCGGCTGGTAACAGAAGGCATCAGAAGCCACCCGAATATTGAGGTCATCAGCGAGGAGGTTACCGAAATCCCCGATGACGGAATAACCGTTATCGCAACGGGACCGCTGACCTCAGACGCGCTTGCCGGGGCAATAGAAAAGCGTTTCGGCGATTCGCTGTCGTTCTTTGACGCCGCCGCGCCGATCGTGACGGCGGAGAGCGTCGATATGGACTTTGCCTTCACCGCGTCTCGCTACGAGCGCGGCGGAGAGGACGATTACATCAACTGCCCGATGAACAAGGAGGAGTACGAGCGTTTTTATGAAGCGCTCGTCAGCGCCGAAAGAGCGCCGCTGCACGATTTTGACGTCAGCAATCCCAAGGTTTACGAGGGGTGTATGCCCGTTGAGGTGATGGCGCAGAGGGGGGAGGGAACACTGCGTTTCGGTCCCATGAAGCCTGTCGGACTCATTGATCCGAGAACAGGACACCGTCCCTGGGCTGTCTTGCAGCTGAGAAAGGAAAATGCAGCGGGAACTCTGTATAATCTTGTCGGCTTTCAGACCAATTTGAAATTTCCTGAGCAAAAAAGAGTGTTCTCCCTGATCCCCGCACTTCACCGCGCGGAATTTGTGCGCTACGGCGTCATGCACCGCAACACCTTCCTGTGCTCTCCCAGGATCCTGAACGCTGATTTTTCTGTAAAAGAAGATAAAACCCTATTCTTTGCGGGCCAGATTACGGGCGTAGAGGGCTATATGGAGTCCGCCGCATCGGGAATCCTCGCGGGAATCAACGCTGTCAGGACGCTGAAACAGCAGCCCACGCTCGTGTTTCCCGCCGATACCATGATGGGAGCGCTTTCACGCTATATCGCGGATCCGTCCGTCAGGAAATTCCAGCCGATGGGGGCGAATCTCGGAATACTGCCCGAGCTGGAAAACAGACCGAGAGACAAACGCGAACGCGCGGCGGCCTACGCGTACCGCGCGCTGGCTTCACAGGAACGATTTATCAAGCAACATATGGGGTGATTACTATGACAATAATTGTAGACGCGTTTGGCGGAGATAACGCACCGCTGGAAATCATCAAGGGATGCGCTGAGGCGGTCGAGGCGTATGGCGTGAATATTCTTCTGACTGGCAGGGAGGATATTATCCGCAAGGTCGCCGAGGAAAACGATATCTCCCTGAAAAACATCGAAATCGAGGATTGCCCCGAGGTCATCACCATGGAGGACGAGGCGAATTCTGTCCGCAAGACGAAGAAGGACAGTTCAATGGCGGTCGGCTTCCGTCTGCTCAACGAGGGCAGGGGAGACGCCTTTATCAGTGCGGGAAACAGCGGCGCTCTGTGTGTCGGCGCGACCGTGCTGGTAAAGAGGATCAAGGGCATCAAGCGCCCCGCCTTTGCTCCCGTGCTTCCCGCGGAAAACGGCTTTTTCATGCTGCTTGACGGCGGCGCCAATGTCGAGTGCCGTCCCGAGATGCTCTATCAGTTCGCGGTAATGGGCTCCATCTATATGGAGAAGGTCATGAAGGTCAAGAACCCCAGGATCGGACTTGCCAACGTCGGCACCGAGGACCATAAGGGTACCGATGTTTCCCGCGAGACCTATCAGCTCCTCAAGGCGAGCAAGCTGAATTTCATCGGCAACGTGGAAGGCAGGGATCTCTCCAAGGGGGTGTGCGATGTTGTCGTCTGCGACGGCTTTTCGGGCAACCTGGTTCTCAAGACCTACGAGGGTGTCGCGCTTACGCTGCTGCGGATGATGAAGCATATGTTCACCGACAGCGTCAAGGGAAAGATGGCGGCGGCGCTTGTGATGAAGGATTTGAAGGGGCTCAAGGAAAAGTTCAATTACAACGCCTACGGTGCTGCCCCGATTCTCGGCGCGTCCAAGCCGGTATTCAAGGCACACGGCGATTCCAAGGCGGTCACTATCCGCAGCGGCATAAAGCTCGTGATGGAATTTGTCGAGGGAAAGGCGATTGACGAAATCAGTTCATCACTGTGATTGGGAGTAACAGAATGACGGAATTGGAAAACAAAATCGGATATCACTTTCAGAACCGGGAGCTTCTGAAAGAGGCGCTGACCCATTCCTCCTACGCCAATGAGCACAAGGCGCAGCATATCAAGTATAATGAACGCCTGGAATTTCTGGGCGACGCGGTGCTGTCCATTGTTGTGTCGGATTATATTTTTAAGCACTGTCCCGAGCTGCCCGAGGGAGAGCTGACAAAGCTGAGAGCCGCGTTGGTGTGTGAAGTGTCCCTGTTTGAGTTTGCAAAGAAAATTCAGCTGGGCAACTACCTGATTCTCAGCAAGGGCGAGAAAAACAACAGAGGAGCGGAGCGGCCCTCCATACTTTCAGACGCCTTCGAGGCGCTGATCGCCGCGATATATATCGACGGAGGGATGGAGCCTGCCGCGAAGCACATCCTCCGTTTTGTCATCCCCGCCATAAAGAACTCCAAAAAGAAAAAGGTCAAGGATTTCAAGACGACCCTGCAGGAGATCGTCCAGAAAAATCCGGGTGAAAAGCTCGAGTATGTCCTGATCGGAGAGAGCGGTCCCGACCACAACAAGCATTTTGTCGTTGAGGTTCACCTGAACAGCAACGTTATCGGCAAGGGCGGCGGCAGAAGCAAAAAGGAGGCCGAGCAGCAGGCGGCGCGCGAGGCTTTGGAGCTGATGGGTTATTAAACACAGTAATATTTCTTTTTTTATTCCGCACAACGGCTGTCCGCATCAATGCAGCTTCTGTAACCAGAAGGCGATCACGGGACAGGCGTATCAGCCCACGGCGGACGACGTCAGGCAGACGCTGACAAAGGCAGCGTCAGATCTGGGTCCGCGCGCGAAAAATGCCGAGATCGCGTTTTTCGGCGGCAGCTTTACTGCGATCGACAGGGAATATATGCTTTGCCTTCTGAACGCGGCGAAGGAATTTGAGGACGTATTCGCGGGGATCCGCGTCTCCACGCGTCCCGACTGCATCAACGGGGAGATCCTCGATATTTTGGATGCGTTTCATGTCACGGCAATTGAACTGGGCGCCCAGTCAATGTGTGAGGAGGTCCTGCTCCTCAATGAACGCGGACACACCGCGAAGGATGTGGTGAACGCCTCACAGCTGATTCGGGAGAGAGGCATCTCGCTCGGTCTGCAGATGATGACGGGTCTGTACGGTTCCGACGCCGCGAAAGATAGTATGACGGCTGAGCGTTTTATCGCCCTTCGTCCCGACACCGTCAGGATCTATCCGACGGTGGTGATGAAAAACACGACGCTGGAGCGGTACTACCTGAACGGCGAGTATCGTCTCCTTGACTTGGAGGAATCCGTTGCGCTTTGCGCTGCTCTGATCCGGATGTTCGAAGCGGAGCGTATTCCTGTCATACGGCTTGGACTTCACTATTCCGACAGCCTGAAAGAAAACGGCTACTGCGGGAATTATCACCCCGCCTTCAAGGAACTGTGCGAGAGCAAGCTGCTTTATGATTCTTTTTTAGAAAAATCAAGAGAGTTTGATACAAAGAAGCTGACGGTGTTTCTCAATCCCGGATCTCTTTCCAAATTCTACGGACAGAAAAAGTGCAACCGGACGAAACTGACCGGGATGGGATATGATTTACAGGTTGGCTTTGACGATACACTCGGTAAATACGAAATGCGAATAGAGGTGAGCGCTTGAGACTGAAGTCATTGGTAATACAGGGATTCAAAACCTTTCCCGACAAAACGAAACTGTCCTTTGAACAGGGAATCACCTCTGTCGTCGGCCCGAACGGCTCGGGCAAGAGCAACATCAGCGACGCGATCCGCTGGGTACTCGGAGAACAGTCGCCCAAGAGCCTGCGCTGTTCCCGTATGGAGGACGTCGTGTTCAACGGCACGGACAAGCGAAAGCGCCAGGGCTACGCCGAGGTGACGCTCAACATTGACAACTCCGACCGCTTTCTTCCGTTTGACGGCGACGAAATCGCCGTGACAAGACGCTACTACCGAAGCGGCGAGAGTGAATATTTGATCAACAAGGCGGCTGTACGCCTGAAGGATATCAACGAGCTGTTCATGGATACAGGTCTCGGCAGAGACGGCTACTCCATGATCGGGCAGGGCAAAATCGACAGCATCGTATCCTCCAAAAGCGAGGACAGACGAGAAATATTTGAAGAGGCGGCGGGAATCTCCCGCTACCGTTACCGCAAGCTGGACGCGGAACGCAAGCTGAAAAACACAGAGGAGAACCTTCTGAGACTCCGCGATATCGTCACGGAGCTGGAGGAACGTGTCGAGCCTCTCCGGAAGCAGTCGGAGAAGGCGAAAAAATTTCTGGAGTATTCCGAAGAAAAGCGCGGACTGGAAATCGCGCTGTGGCTGCGGACGCTCGATCAGTCGCAGGAAAACCTGAAGACACAGGATGAAAAAATCTCCATCGCGCGCGCCCAATATGACGACGCCGAGCAGGCTCTTGCGGATATTCAAACCGAAACGGAAGAAATCTATTTCAGGAACGGAGAGATTTCCTCCAAAACAGAAAATCTGAGAGAGCAGATTTCCGCCATAGATACCACTATCGCGCAGAGGAAATCGGAGATTTCTGTCGCGGAGAACGATATTCTCCACCATAACGAAAATATCGGCCGCATCAAAAGCGAAATTGAACAGGCGGCGCAGGACAGCGAACAGCTGGAGCAGACCATTGCGGAGAAGCTGGAAAAAATAGCTGCCCTTGATTATGAAATCACCTCAAAGCAGCGTGAATACGCGCTGCTTTCAGAGAAGCTGAACACCGTTAATCTGGAATCGGGGAAGAGCGGAGACACGCTGCAGGAGCTGACAGCGGCGCTTTCGGCGCTGACCTCACAGTCGGCGGACGCGAGAGTCGTCGATTTGACGGCGGACAGCAGCATCCATGAGCTGACGGAAAGAATAGAGGCGCTGAAAGCCGCCTGCGATGAAAAAACAGCACAGCTTCACGAGCTGGAGGAGCTGTTTCAACAGTACGACAGTGATATTCAAAATACGGAGCAGCTGATCCGGGCAGATTCCAACGCGGTTTCGGGTCTTGAGATGAAGCTGCAGGCGAAAGAAAAGAAGAGAAGCGAACTGAAGGCGGAATGCGACAAGCTGACGCTGGACGTCAGAGAACATCGGCGAAAAATTTCTTTTCTGGAAAATTTGGAGCGCAATCTGGAGGGCTTTTCCAAGAGCGTCAAAACGGTTGTCAACGCGTCGCGCTCGGGAAAGCTGAAGGGCATCTGCGGCCCTGTTTCCAGAGTGATTTCCGTTCCGTCACAGTATGCCGTCGCGATCGAGACGGCGCTCGGCTCCGCCATGCAGAACATCGTCGTGGAAAGCGATGAGGACGCAAAGCAGGCGATCCGCTATCTGAAATCCTGCGACGGCGGCAGAGCCACCTTTTTGCCATTGAACACCATCAAATCGCGGGAGCTGAGAGAAAACGGACTTGAAGATTGCTACGGCTTCATCGGAGTCGCGTCCGACCTCTGCACCTGTGACGATAAATACCGCAGCATTCTCGGTTCGCTGCTGGGTAAAATCGTTATCGCGGAGGATCTCAACAGCGCCGTCGCGATCGCGAAGCGCTATTCCTACCGCTTCCGGATCGTCACGCTGGACGGTCAGGTCGTCAACGCGGGAGGCTCCCTCACGGGCGGCTCGCAGCTGCACAACACGGGCGTTCTCAGCAGGGCTTCCGAGATAAAGCACTTGAAGTCGCTGACAGACGGCCTTGAGAAAAAGGCAAAGGACGCGGAGGAGATGACAGCCCGACTTGACAGCGAATACGCGGCGATCGAGGCGGAACTGCTCGGAACCAGAGCGGAGCTTTCCGTCAAGCAGCAGGAGCTTGTCCGTTTGCAGGCGGAGCAGCGTGCCTGCCGGAACGAGCTGGCAACCACAAATGAATTGATCGAAAATTCCGAAAACGAAATAAACACCTGTCTGGACCGTATCGCCCAGCTGAAAACCGACAGAACGGCGGCACGGAAAAAGCTCGCCGAGCTGCAGTCCAGGATTGCGGAGGTGGAGGAAAAGGTCAATGCCGTCACGGGCAGCAGGGCGCAGCTCACGGAAAAGCGTGAAGAGCTTTCCGACAGGCTGCAGAACATCCGCCTTGAAATCGTCAGGGCACAGAAGGACGTGGACGCGCTCAACTCCGAAATCGTTTTCGCGAAGAATACAGGCTCCGATAATGAGGAGAAGCAGACGGAGCTTCGTTCACAGATTGACGGCCTCGAGGAGAGTATCCGTCACGCGCGGGAGGGAATCGCCCGCCTGAACAGTGAGATCGAAGGTCTTGAGAAGGCGCAGCAGTCGCTCCGCCGGCAGATCGAAGAGCTGAACACGAAGCGGGAGCAGCTGGAAAAGCGCAGCGTCGAGATCCGCGCCATAGAAAAAAGCAAAACCGCCGAGAGGGAAAACTCAGGCAGGGAGCTCGCGCGGCTGGAAGAGCGAAAAATCAACATAGAAAAAGAATACAATACCATCATCACCAAGCTGTGGGAGGAATATGAGCTGACCAAACGCGAGGCGGAAAAGACCGCCGTCCCGGTCAGGGATCAGCAAAAGGCGCAGAAGCGTTTGTCAGAGCTGAAGCAGCGCATCAAATCCCTCGGTACGGTGAATGTCAGCGCGATAGAGGAATACAAGGAGGTTTCCGAACGCTATGAATTTATGAGCGTTCAGGTGGCGGACGTTGAAAAATCAAAAAAAGAGATCGAGAACCTGATCACCACCCTCACCAAGCAAATGAAGGAGGTGTTCGTGGAGAGCTTTGACCGGATCAACCGCAACTTCACCGAGACCTTCAAGGAGCTGTTTGGCGGAGGCACGGCGTCCCTCTCGCTCGCCGACCCTGAAAACATCCTCACCAGCGGCATCGATATTTTAGTCCACCCGCCGGGTAAGATCGTAGTCCACCTCGACGCGCTCTCGGGCGGCGAGAAGGCGCTTGTCGCGGTCGCTCTCTACTTCGCGATCATGAAGGTGAGACCCGCGCCGTTCTGCGTTATGGACGAGATCGAGGCAGCGCTTGACGACGTCAACGTTTTCCGTTTCGCCAGCTATCTGCGGCGGCTGACGGAAAACACACAGTTTATTCTGATCACCCACCGCCGCGGCACGATGGAGGAAGCCGACGTGCTTTACGGCGTCACCATGCAGGACGAGGGAATCTCCAAGCTGCTCGAGCTGCGTTCCACAGAGGTAGCCGAGCGATTGGGTATAGAAAGTAAGTAAAGGAACATTGCTATGGGATTATTCAGTAAAATCAAAGAAGGCTTAAAAAAGACCAGAAAGGCGGTCATGGGTCAGATCGACTCCATGCTCAATTCTTTCAAGACAATTGACGAGGAGCTGTTTGAGGAGCTCGAGGAGCTGCTCGTCATGGGCGATGTCGGTGTGGCCACCGCGAACAAGATCTGCGGTGAGCTGAGGTACCGCGTCAGACAGCGCGGCATCACCAACCCGAAGGAGATCAACGGCCTGCTCGAGGAAATCATCACCGAGATGCTTGAGGGCGGAGAGGAACTGGATATTTCCACCAGTCCGTCCATCATTCTGGTGATCGGCGTCAACGGTGTGGGAAAGACCACCACCATCGGCAAGCTTGCCAATTCGCTCCGCCGGGACGGCAAGAAGGTTCTTCTTGCGGCAGCCGACACATTCCGTGCCGCCGCCATCGAGCAGCTTGATATCTGGGCGCAGCGCAGCGGCTGTGAGATCATCAAGCAGAGTGAGGGCAGTGATCCCGCCGCCGTCATCTTTGACGCGATCGCGGCGGCGAAGGCAAGGGGAGCGGACGTGATTATCTGCGACACGGCAGGCAGGCTGCACAATAAAAAGCATCTCATGGACGAGCTTGCGAAAATCAACAGAGTGATTGACCGAGAGCTTCCCGACGCGGCAAAGGAAAAGCTCCTTGTTCTCGACGCGACCACGGGACAGAACGCCGTCAACCAGGCGGAGCAGTTCCGTCAGGCAACAGGCATTACGGGTATCGTGCTGACAAAGCTCGACGGAACCGCGAAGGGCGGCGTTGTGCTCGCGATCCGACAGGGACTGGGTATTCCCGTGAAATATATCGGCGTCGGAGAGAAGATAGACGATCTGCAGCCCTTCGAGCCGAAGGAATTCGCGAGAGCGCTGTTTGCAAAATCGGAGGACTGAAATGAAGTTTATTATTGCGACCAACAACACCAAAAAGCTGGTTGAGCTTGAAAGGATCCTGAAGCCGCTCGGCATTGAGGCGGTCTCCGCAAAGGATGCGGGCGTCGTTCTCGGGGAGGTGGAGGAAACAGGCACTACCTTTCTGGAAAACGCCTTTCTGAAAGCGAACGCCGCCTATCAGAAAACAGGAATGCCCGCTGTAGCGGATGATTCGGGAATCTGCGTAGACGCCCTGGGCGGCAGACCGGGAATCTTCTCGGCGCGCTACAGCCCCGAGGATTGTCACACCGATGAAGAGAGAACCGCCAAGATTCTCGAGGAGCTGCAGGGCGTCCCCGACGGGCAGCGCGGCGCGCATTATACCTGCGCTATCTGCTGTATTCTGCCCGGCGGAGAAAAGCTCGAGATCGAGGAAACCTGCGAGGGAAAAATCGGTTATGAGTTTATCGGAGACGGCGGCTTCGGCTACGACCCGATTTTTTATTACGGAGACAGAACCTTCGCGCAGGTGAGCGCGGAGGAAAAGGATAAAGTCAGCCACAGAGGCAAGGCGCTGCGCAAGCTGCAGACAGAGCTCAAAAAGCATTTTGGCTGACAGGAAGGAAAAGCAATGCTGACAAGTAAACAGAGAGCCTATCTCAGAGGTCTTGCCAACGGACTGGAAACCATTCTGATTATCGGCAAGGGAGAAATCACCGATAACATCCTCATGCAGGCGGACACAGCGCTGACCGCCAGAGAGCTGATCAAGGGAAGAGTGCTGGAAAACAGCTCTTACTCCCCGCGAGAAGGCGCCGAGATCCTCGCGGAAAAATGCGGCGCGGACGTGGTGCAGGTCATCGGCACCAAGTTCGTTCTGTACCGCAGGAATCCCGACGAGCCGAAGATCGTCCTTCCCAAGGCAAAAAAATAACAGGATCACGGAAGTGAGTTTGAAAACGATGGAGGAATACAAGCAGATCATCCGCCCGATGATGGGGGATTACCGGTATACGCACAGCGTCAATGTTGCCGAAGAAGCGGTCGCGCTGGCGCGGCTTTACGGCGCTGATGAGCGCAGCGCCTGCACCGCGGGCATTTTGCATGACATCACCAAGGAAATATCCGGGGAAGAACAGTTGCAAATTATGTCCGAGGGTGGTATAATCTTAGACGATGTTCAGAAAAACGCGAAAAAGCTGTGGCACAGCATCAGCGGAAGCGTTTACGTCCGCAGCCGTCTCGGTATTGAGAATCAGGATATCGTCAACGCGATACGATACCATACAACAGGCAGGGCAGGGATGAGCCTTTTGGAAAAAATCATCTTTATCGCGGATTTTACCGCGGCCGAGAGAAAGTACAACGGCGTGGAAATCATGCGCGAAAAATCAAGGCAGAGCCTTGAGGACGCCATGCTGTTCGCCTGCAAGTTCACCATCGGGGACTTGTCGTCCCGTGAGCTTGCGATTCACAGGGATCAGCTGGACTGCTTCAACGAGCTGGTGCTGACAAAAGGAAAGGAGATGTCATCATGACGTCCTACGATACCGCGATCGCCGCCGTAAAAGCGATAGACGGCAAAAAGGGCCTGAATATTCAGGCAATCAAAATCAGTGATATTTCCGTGCTTGCCGATTACATGGTCATTGCCACGGGCAGCAGCTCCACGCACGTCAAGGCGCTTGCCGACGAGGTGGAGTACCGTCTCGACGAGGCGGGAGTATCCGTCAGCCACATCGAGGGCTACCGTTCGAACTCATGGATCCTGCTTGACTATGTGGATGTGATCGTCCATGTGTTTTCGGAAGAGGCGAGAGAGTTTTATGACCTGGACCGGCTCTGGCAGGACGGCACGCCTGTGGACTTATCTGCAATACTGGTTGATTAATCCGATTTGGAGGGAAATAAATTGAAGTATAATCACAAGGCTGTTGAGCCGAAATGGCAGGAAGTGTGGGAGCAAAAGGGAGTGTTCCACGCGCTTGATAACAGCGATAAGGAAAAGTTCTACGCTCTCATCGAGTTCCCTTACCCCTCGGGTCAGGGACTTCACGTCGGTCATCCGCGTCCCTACACGGCGCTCGATACCGTTGCGAGAAAGCGCAGGCTGCAGGGCTACAACGTTCTCTATCCGATCGGCTGGGACGCGTTCGGACTTCCGACCGAGAACTATGCCATCAAGAACCACGTTCACCCCGAGATTGTAACCAAGAACAATATCGCCCGCTTCAAAAAGCAGATCCAGTCTCTCGGCATCTCCTTTGACTGGAGCCGCGAGATCAATACCACCGATCCCGACTACTACAAGTGGACGCAGTGGATCTTTATTCAGCTTTTCAAGAAGGGTCTTGCCTATAAAAAAGAGATGAACGTCAACTGGTGTACCTCCTGCAAGTGCGTGCTTGCCAACGAGGAGGT
>ONSE01000107.1 GCA_900320415.1 uncultured Eubacteriales bacterium | reverse complement strand
GGGGCTCGGTCTCCCTGACGGGCTGCTCAGCCGGCGCGGTTTTTTCCGCCTCCGAGGTCGGCTCGCTCACGGAGGGGCGGGGACGGTACCTTCCGTCCGTGAGAGTAAACGCCGCCGCTGCCAGCGCGGTATCCTCCGCCCCAAAGCACTCGGGAAACCGCTGTACGACAGCGATCCCCGCCACCGCGACCAGTCCCGCCGCGAGAAATACCTTGCCGATTTTGAAAACGCGTCCCTGTATTTTCACATTATCACCTGCTTTATTATCCAAATGTATGCGGCAACCGGCACGATTATCACATGAGAGACACAAGATCGCTCAGCGAAAAATCATTCTGCATGGCGGCATTCAGCGAAAAAGCGATCAGCCGCGAGGCGCGGTCAGTGAGCAGGTCTATCTCATTGGGAATGACCACCATTCTCTGTCCGTCGGGCGACAGCCCTTTGATCTGGTCATCCTTGAAATCACTGCCCAGCAAATCTCCCGCCAGCGTCTGTACGTCCACCACCGTCGGCACCCCGACGGAAATGACAGGCACACCGATCGTTTCGCTGCTGATACGGGAGCGGTGATTGCCCACTCCCGCACCGGGAGAGATCCCCGTGTCGCTGATTTGCAGGGTGCGTCCGAGACGCTCGAGCCGCCGCGAGGCGAGGGCATCCACCGCGATGACGGCGTTGGGACGGATCCGCTTGACGACGCTGAGCAGGTATTCCCCCGTTTCGATGCCCGTCTGTCCCGTCACGCCCGTACACATCACCGCGACGGGACGGAGCCGGTCAAGACCTGTCGCGCGGGCGATCTCTCCCGTGATGTGCCGGGTGGCGAGCACACGGTCAGCGGTTCTCGGTCCGAGGGAGTCGGGCGTGATGTCACGATTGCCGAGTCCCGCGACCAGCAGGAGTCCGTGGACGGGAAGCAGGCGGCGGATCTCGGCGCCGATGGTCTGCAGCCGTTTATCCGCCGCCGTAAAATTATCGGTCAGAGAGGGAAGTTCGACGGTGATGTAGGTGCCGATTTCCTTTCCCATCGCCTGCCTCGCGCGCTCCGTGCGCACCGTCATGCGCGAGATGGACAGTCCGTTTTCACCGTAGGTCTGAAAATCCACTCCGCCGATATGCTCTCCCGCGATTTCTCTTGCCTCCACCGCAAGATCTGTCCTCAGCCGCATACATTCCATCCTTTTCCGCTGTATTCTGTCACTAGGATTGACAATTCGGAACAGAATTATTCCTCAGGGAACCTCCAAATTTTCCTGCCCTGCGTAAGCTCCTTGAAACACGCCGGTATTCCTGTGGCATTTTGACAATATTCCGCCATAAATCTTCCGCACTTCTGCACGACATATTATCAGAGATTCCCTTTACAAATCGGTTTTGTTTTGTTATACTGAATGTACTATATGAATTATCAGAGGTAGTACTTATGAAGAACAAAAGCCTGATAAAAATTCTATCTGTTTTCGCTTCTGCCGCCCTTCTGACGGGTGCTTTCAGCGTCACCGCGGGCGCGGCGGAATCCGACGGTCAGCTTGCCGCGGCAATTCCCTCTCAGGAGCCTGACGATCCTTCCCTTCCCGTGCGCTACAGCTCTGTGGAGGAGGGCTATGTGACGGAAATCAAAAGGCAGGGCTTCAACGACTGCTGGGCGTACTCCACCCTCGCCGCGTTTGAGACAAAGCTGCTGAAAAGCGGCTACAATGTCGGCAATATGTCGGAGCCGCACCTCAATCTCTGGGCGATGACGCGCAAGGACGGCACCGGCTGGCTGCGGCAGCGCACCAGTTCGGGTCTGGTCTACACGGGCTCGGGCTACCTCGCCTCGTGGCAGGGCGGCGTTCTGGAAAGCGACGCGGGCAGCATCACCATCACCTCCGACAGCAAGGGGGACGAGGCGGCACCCGATCTCGCGCGCTTCGGCGTCACCTCACTGCGCTATCTTTCGGGCGAAAGCAGGAACGTCATCAAGCGGGCGATCCTCGACAACGGCGGCGCGCTGGCGGCATACAGCCATAACACCCCCTACTCCAAGGATAACCTCACCTACTACCTGCCTCCGAGCTACACGGGAAGCGTCAACGGCCATATGATCGAGGTTGTCGGCTGGGATGACAATTTTTCAAAGAGCCGCTTTTCGACAGCTCCCCAAAACGACGGCGCGTGGCTGGTCAAGAACAGCTGGGGCAACAACAACTCCGAGGGCGGCTATATCTGGATCTCTTATGAGGATAAATATCTTTTCGGCGCAGACAAGTTTGTTCCTGTCTACGCGATCGAGGACTTCGAGGAGATCACCGAGCGCAAAAAGCTGATTCAGAATGAGATTTACGGCGCCATCTGCGACTTTAACTACATCAACGAGAATAACGTGACCTTTCTCAACCGCTTCACTTTTGACGACAGCTTCTATGTGCTTGATAAGGTGATTTTTGAGACGCGCAAGAAGAACACGGGTTACACGATTTATTTTGTTCCCGACGAGGGCAGCGCTCCCACGGCGGACACCTCCCGGTGGCGGGAGCTGTACCGCGGCGTTTCCGATTACGCGGGCTACATCTGTGCCGATCTTGACAATATCGAGATCAGCGGCAGCGGCTCCATCGCGGTTCAGCTCAACTGCGAGGACGGCGTGTCCTCCATCGGTGTGGACGAATGGCTGACGGTCGGCGGCAGCTATTTCTTCCTCAATAACTCAGACTACGGCATGAGCTATGTTTACCGCGGCGGCGTGATGCAGGACGTCATGCAGTGGTATAAGGACGAGGAGAACGACAGCATCGGCGGCACCTTCGTGATCAAGGCGCTGACCATCTCGCCCGAGGCGGGAGACGTCAATCTGGACGGTCAGGTCAACATCAGCGACGCGACGCTGATCCAGTTCTATCTCGCCGAGCTTTCGGATTTAAGTGCGAACCAGAAAACGCTCGCCGATGTAAACGGCGACGGAGAGCTGGATATTTCCGACGCCACGGAGCTTCAGTTCCGCATCGCGTCAGAGTGATTCCGCACAATTCCATACAAACAACCGGCGGCTCAGAGTC
>ONSE01000130.1 GCA_900320415.1 uncultured Eubacteriales bacterium | reverse complement strand
GTGATTCTCGACAGCGAAAAGCTGTATGTCCGCTTCTGGAGCGAGGCGGGACAGTTCTGCGGATTTCCTTTTGAACGGGAGCACGCGCTCGGCATCCGCTCAATGGCGAGAGTGTATGCCATTAAGAAGCTGCAAGGCTGGTTCGGAGCGGATTTTGACTACGATCTGGTGAGGAACAAGCGGATCGAGCTGATGGACGCGTATGTCCGTGAGCACGGCATAGAGGCAAAGAAGGGAGCGAAGGAGCTGCTTTCTTATCTGAGGGAAAACGGCTATCTTGTCGCGCTCGCTACCGCTACCCCGAAGGAGAGAGCTGAGGATTACCTCAGCCGTGTCGGGCTTCTGGAATATTTTGATGTTGTCGCGAGCGCGAGAATGGTGAAGAACGGCAAGCCCGCGCCCGATATTTATCTGTATGCCGCCGATAAACTGGGGCTCGCGCCGCAGGAGTGTATCGCGCTGGAGGATTCGCAGAACGGCATCCGCTCCGCTCACGCGGCGGGGTGCAATACCGTTATGGTGCCCGATCTCGACGGTCCGACGGAGGAAATACTGCCGCTGCTGTACGACGTAGCGGACGGGCTGAAGGATGTCATCCGCATCCTGAAGGAGCAAAAGCAGCCGCAGGGGTTTATCATAAGAGGAAAGAAATAGAAAACGCAGGACAGAGAAAAGGAACTGTCAGGTAAACAAGCGAAGCCAAAGGTCGGGCACGGAGGCTTGCAAGAACGCGTGTGACAGAGAAGAGGGAATGTCCGGCGGTGAGGTGAAGCTGACGGTTGGGCACAGAAGGCTTCTGATCTGTCATTCTGTCAGCCCGATTTAAAACAGTGAAACGCCCGACCGTGGGTCGGGCGTTCCTGTCTGTAAAAAATGAGGGGTACATTGCGTGCCTCTGAGTCGGCACGCATTGAGGAGGGTAGAACAATATACTCGACGGTTGCGGTTCCGTCTTTTGAGTACGGTTATATTAAACAATACAAATGTGTAAACTATGTGAAATCAACCTGAAGAATCACTGAAAAATTATTTTTCTTATTTTGAAACAAACGTTTGACTTTTGCTATATATGTGTGTTACAATATAAGCGGAAAGGTGTGAGCGCTATGAAACCTCTCAGCAAAAGTCAGCAGAAGATACTGGATTTTCTCAGGGATTGTTCCGAAAACGGACGCGTGCCCTCGGTGCGTGAGATTTGTGAATATACGGGGCTGAGCTCCACCTCGACGGTGCATCACCACCTCAAGGCACTCGAGGCAAAGGGGCTGATCATCCGTGAACACGGCGTGAACCGCTGTATTCAGATCGCGGGCGAGGAGAAAAGCGCGAGCGTCCCCGTTGTCGGAAAGGTCGCGGCGGGCGAGCCGATCACCGCCATTCAGAATATTGAGTTCTACGTCCCCGTGCCCGAGCAGCTCAAGCGCGGCAGGGAGCTGTTCGCCCTCCGGATCCAGGGCGAGAGTATGATCAACGCGGGAATTCTCGACGGTGATATTGTGATCGTCAACCGCACGCCTGTGGCGGAAAACGGCGAGATCGTGGTCGCGATGGTGGACGATTCCGCCACCGTCAAGCGGTTTTACAAGGAAAACGGGCATTTCCGTCTGCAGCCCGAAAACGACAGCTATGAGCCGATCATCGTGGACGAGGTCGTCCTGCTCGGCAAGGTTGTGTCCCTGATCAGAAATTATTAACGGGAACCTCTGACAATTCCTTACCGCGCATAGGCGCGGAATCTTAACGGCATAAATCTTCCGCACCTCTGCACGACATTGCAATGATTAGAGATTCCCTGATGTGAAATGGAGAAACTATGAATACGGTATGTGTGTTTGGCTCATCGAGCGAGAGTATTGACAGAGCCTATCTCGACTCTGCCGAGCACCTCGGAGAGAGCCTGGCAAAGAAAAAAATCAAATTGATTTTCGGCGCGGGTAAGTACGGCATTATGGGCGCGGTTTCGCGCGGCGTACTGCGCGAGGGAGGCGAGATGCTGGGCGTCAGTCCGCAGTTTTTCTCTGAGCATGACGTCCTCGCGGATTACTCCGAGATCGTCTTTACCGAGAGTATGCGCGAGAGAAAGGCGTATATGGAGGAGCACTCCGACGCGTTTATCATCTGCGCGGGCGGCATCGGCACCTTTGAGGAGTTTTTTGAGGTGCTCACGCTCAAGCAGCTCGGCAGACACGAAAAGGCGATCATCATTTACAACTTCAAGGGGTATTACACACCCCTGCTTGAGATGATGGACGCCGCTATGCGCGACAGCTTCATGGCGGCGGATACGAGAAAGCTGTACACCGTCGCGGAGACCGAGGAGGAGGTCTTCAGGCAGCTTGAGGAGTACAAGAGCTTCTCGTATAACAAGTACAGGAGATGGTATGGCGGATCAGTGTGAAATGTGCGCGCATTATGTCGCTGACGAGGAATTCGGCGATTACTGCAGCGTCAGCCTCGACGAGGATGAGATGGAAAAATTCCTCACGCAGAGCGTGAAGAGCTGCCATTATTTTCAGCTCTATGACGAATACAAGATTGTACAAAAACAAAATTGACAGAATAGACAAAGCAGCGCCCGTGTTCGGCCGCTGCTTTATTTTTTGTACCAAACAGAACAGGAGAACAGTGAAACTCTGAGTGATTGGGGAAATAAACATTTACACTTGACTGTGCAAGTATTGTGTGAAAGGTATATATAACGGAAAGAAAAAGTGAAATCTTCTTACTCGTCTTTGCACAAAATAAATTATCTATATTGTGAAAATATACGAAAATGGTCAAAACAGAGGAGAACTTTTGGAAACCTGTTGATTTCCAAAAAGGAAATAAGTATAT
>ONSE01000026.1 GCA_900320415.1 uncultured Eubacteriales bacterium | reverse complement strand
CCTTGATTATTATGGAAGTACCGATTCATTTGCGCACCCAGTCCTCAGGTGTGAATGAATCAGCGGTTTCTTAATACTCCGTTTTCAGGCTGTCCACATGATACAGCTCCTTGAAGCGCTCTTCGTCACGCGCCGAGCGTATGAGCATCACCTCGGTGAAATGCCCGTCCTTTTTGCTTTTAAAACCCGCGACCTTCTCGCCCGTGCAGATGGAGCTGCGGATAACGGCGATCTGCGATTCGGGGTCGTAGGACTTTGTGTCGAACCGTCCGCCCGACGCCTTCTTTTCCGATTGAAACCAATGATGCCATTTCATAGTTATCTCTCCCGATGACAGAGTCTGTTGTTGATGCGTCCGAGAGTATTATAGCATATTCCGGGGAATTTGCAAGACCTGCTCTCTACGCGCAGAAGCCGATGATGGTGGAAGGAACCGTTTTCTCCCTGTAACCGCTGTCGCTGCCGGCAAAATCAGCGGCGGTGAGAATAAAATCCTTTTCTCCGTCCGTTGCTCCCTCACCGTACAGTCTCAGGGCATAATTGAGGATCGCGTTCTCCACAAGGTTCCTGCAAAACCTTCCGTTTCCCGATTCGGGGGAACAGACAGCGCCCTTGCAGATGGAAACCGCCGCTTCCCTTGCAGCGGGACTGACAGTGAAACCTCTGTTTTCCGCCTCAAGCTCGGTGATGCGCACCATCTCCTCAGCGGAATAATCCGGAAAGGTGATGTGGAACGGCACACGCGAACGCAGTCCGGGATTCCTGGAAAAGAACTCCTCCATCTCATCGGGATATCCCGCAAAAACCACAATGGTGTCTGAGCGGCGGTTCTCCATTTCCTGCACAATGGTGTTGATCGCCTCGTCTCCGAAATCGCTCCTCCGGGAATCCACGAGCGCATACGCCTCGTCAATAAAGAGCAGCCTGCCGCACGCGTCATCAAATACGTTTCTCACCTTGTCCGCCGTGTGACCCACATATTTTCCGACCAAGTCCGCGCGGCCGACCTCGAGCGGGTCAGCGCTCTTCAGAAGACCGGATTCAAAAAGAATCCCCGCGAGGATTCTCGCTACCGTGGTTTTGGCTGTTCCCGGGTTCCCGACGAACGTCATATTCAGCACCATCGAAACGTCATTTTTGTTCTTCACTGCCATATCGCGCTTCATTCGGGCATACGCCGCTATCTTCCTCACCTGCGACTTGACCTCTTTCAGTCCGATCAGAGAGTCCAGCAGCGCAAAGTAATCAAAGGCGGAAGGTTCTTCACTTTTCGGAGGATTCTCTGATTTCGCGAGCTTCTCCCTGATTTCAAGCAGGTTCTTTTTGCCAAAATGACGGATGCGCATGAGCTGTTCATCGGTCATACTTCTCAGCTGCTCTACCGTATAGACGCCCGCCCTTTTCAGGCAGTTGAAGGAGCGGACACTCAGCTCCAGGTCTTCCAGAGGAGTTTCCTCCGTCTCAAAATCGTCTAACAGAAACGCATCGGGATCCCATTCCGTTTCCTGCTCCTCTGTTTGGTCGGAACACGAATCGATAAAAGCCCCCAAAAAATCCGCCGCGCAAAGCTTCATGCACTCCATGGGCAGAAACGCCTCTTCACCGAGGGCGCCGGTTGCGTCTGTCACATCCGCCAGCACGGTATCCTTCATTCTGATGGAAAACATCGTTCGCGTCCTCACGGAAAGCTCCGAAGGCGTGATGATCAGCAGCATTCCCCACCGGCTGCTTCCTCGTCCCGTGAGAAGCACCGCAATTGCGTGAATATCGCAAAGCTCACGGTAAATATCCGAAAACGGAAGGATTTCATCTTGATAACCGCCATACCTCGAAGAGGAACCAAATATTTCACCATTCTCGCTATTGATTTGAAGCGCGTAAATCCTTTGCCCTTCCTCCCACATGGGAAGAAGTCCCCTTTTCGGCTCACTCTTCACCTCCGAGACGTCCCGGAAAATCCAGCGGTAATCTTCCGCGGTCAGACAGCCCTCCTCACTTGTGAAGGCAAGCGCCTGTCCCCTTCTCTCACTTGAGGGAGCGAACCACAAGCCCAGGAATGCGTCATCCGAAAGCTGTCCCGCCGTCATCAGCCACCTTTTTGCCGCTTCGTCCGCGCGGCTTCCCCTGCTGTTTCCCGACTCGCAGTGAACCGCGGTCAGGGACACTACACCGTACATTTCCGACTCTTTCAAACTCCTGTAATCATTCACCATCAATTGTGCCTCAACTTTCGATAAACATTATTTCTTCGCTTTCGTTCGTAATGTCGCAATCTGCAACAGACTCTTCCTTGGTACGCTCCGCTTTTCTGCGGAATCATGCGTACTTCTCCGGTACGGCGCCCGTTGTATTTGCGGATTAAATTGTCAAGGTGCGTTTTCGGCACAAAAAAGCCGATGTTTGCTCAAAAACAGTACACTGCTCCCGCAGAGCACCATTTCACCATAAAACATCAGCTTTCGCATCTTTAATCATTCGTATGTTAACTGTAGCAGGAATAATACCACATAATTTGCGGTTTGTCAACAGGAAAATCAATATTTTTTTGAAAAAGCGCGCCCGACGACCGACGGACGCGCTTTGGTTCCATACAATCAGAAGGAATGAATCAGCTCCGCGGCGTACATCTGGATCATGGTCGCGTCGGTGATATCCACGGAGCCGTCGCGGTTGACATCTGCCGCGCCTCTCTGTACCTCATCCAGCGCCATGACCTCTACCTGCGCCTTCTGCACACAGGTAGCGTCCTCAACCGTCACCCTGCCGTCAAGGTTCACGTCTCCCGGAGGGGGCGTCAGCGCGGGAAGCTCCTCGGTGTAGCTGTCGCCGCAGACCCCACAGATGTACTTTCTCAGACCCGGCTCATAGTAGGAAGGCGCCCTGACGATCTCGGAGGTATAGTGATGCTCCACGGAAAGCTTCTGGAAACGGTTGCCGACATAGATCTCCGTCCACGCGCTGCCGCTGTTGTAGTAAACGGAAAGATATTCGCCGCTGTCCGCGCTGCTGAGAGAATCCACCGTGAAGGTGTGGTGATTACCCGTCTGCGCAAATTCGGGAGAGGTCAGATTGCAGAAGCGAAGCTCTCCCGAGCAGGTTCCGTCCTCGTTGGAGGTGAGGCGGTATACTTCGGATACATCGGTGCTGATGTTCACGCGGTTCACCCTGAAAACAGCGGACTCCCCCTCCTGCGCCCTGCCCGGGGTGATGGTAAAGTAGTTATAGGAGTCAAAATAGCTGTCCGAAATGCGGTAGGGAATGCTCAGCTCATTGAGTACGCCGTTTCTGTCGTCAACCAGCTCGGGGAGCGTGCCGGGGTTCGCGGAATTTCTCCAGCATTGGTTCTCCTCGTCGAGCACCCATTCTCCGTTGACCTCCGCCTCGCAGATGTAGCCCGTTTTTGTCACAAAGGGCAGCTTTTTAGGAAGCACGCCGCCGATTTTCCGCAGGCTCTCGGTATCATTCAGCGATTTGTAGATGACATATGTTCTGTCATAGTTCATTGCCCTGACAGAGGTGGGAGAATATTCCTTCACGTCAAAGAAATCAACGGTATAGGTGATCAGGGCATCCCGGCCTGACTCCGCGTTTTGGAAGCCGCTGATCTCCACCCTGTAGCTGTCGCTGTATTGGTTGGCCGTCGCATCGTCCGGCTGGACAAACACAATGTAGCCGTCTCCCACCTTGACGGTGTCGTCCTTGACGCCTCTCTCCATCTTCACTCCGCTGCGCAGGTTGGTGATGGTGACGGCGACGTCATCCTCGGACGGAACGGTGAGCAGTCCGCTCTTGATATTGACCTCCCAGGGCGACCGGGAGGGATTCAACAGCGATTGGGGGAAATATCCCGGCGAAGGAAAGGCGTAGAAATCATCCTCCATGTTTTCGCTCGGGTTCCAATAGTCGTAGTCTATCTTGCCGATGGCGATAAATCCGCTGTAGCCGTACTGAATTCCGTCATATTCATCGCTGAGGACGGCGTCGCGGTGACCGAGTGTGCCCCACTCCTTATTGCTGAGGGAATAACCCTCGTTCATCCAGCCGGCAATGGCGCCGTCGGGCGTGTAGCCCCTCGCGATGATGTTATGCGAGGCGTTCTTTCCCTGGTTCCACAGCTCGTCGCTCATGTCCGCCGGCTTATTGCTGTCGTCCACTTTGTGGGCAAACTGGAAGTTTCTCACCAGAGCGCCCGCCTGCAAATCGTCGGAATGCTCGTCGGAATGGTCGTACGCGGTGGTTCCCACGAGCCACCGGCAGTAGTTTGTCATGGCGAGCATCACCCTGCGTGTGTCGTCCGTCAGCCTTCCCGGTTCATAGGGATTTTGCTGGGAGGGCATGACGCTGTACCAGGTGGACTGATCCTTTGAGTCGTAGGTCGGCCCCTGTGCGAACACCTCTCCGTATTTCTGTCCGAGCTGCTCCTTAGTCCTTCCGCTGAACACGGACAGCTCATTGAGATCATATACTTCCCGATTCTCCGCTCCGTTTACCGCGGTGACCGCGAACACCGGGAGCAGGAGCGCCGCCGACAAAAATGCTGTCAGCATTCTCTTGGTTATCATGCTTCCATTCTCCTTATCATATACATTTTCTTAT
>ONSE01000187.1 GCA_900320415.1 uncultured Eubacteriales bacterium | reverse complement strand
GCCTTGCCCGTCGAGTCCTTGTGATGGACGATGCGGTGGCGGCTGTGCCCTGCCTCGAGCGTCTTGCACATGGTGCCGTCGGGATTGAGGTCATAGTCCACGCCCAGCTCCTTGGTGCGGAGCACGTCGGCGGGACCCTCCGTGACGAGCTTTTCCACCGCCTTGAGCGTGTTTTTGTACTTGCCCGCGACCAGCGTGTCGGTGATGTGGAGCTTGTAGTTGTCGTGGACCGTGTCGAGCACACAGGCGACGCCGCCCTGCGCCAGCGAGCTGTTCGAGAGCGTCAGCTCCTTTTTGGAAATCAGCAGGACGCTCACGTCCCCGGGAAAGTTCAGCGCCGCGTACAGACCGGCCGCGCCGGTCCCGACAATGATTACGTCATATTGTTTGTTCATGTCCGATACCTCTTTATATAAGAAGAGATTGATGAATAGCCGTTTGTTTTTTTCGCTGTGCCGTTTGTGAAACCGCGCGAAAAAAGGTAGAAAAAAGAAAACGGGAAAATGAAAAGATATTTACATTCTTCCAAATTTATATTATACTACTAATCAGTCAATTAGTAAATAATAAAAATACGATAAATTTATTGATAAAAGGAAAAAATTGCTATGGAAATTATCAGCAACGAGGAAAAAATGCAGCGCGCGCTGCTTGTCAGTGTAGACACGGGCGGATTCGACGCCGAGGCTTCTCTCGCGGAGCTGGAGGAGCTTGTCAAAAGCGCGGGCGCGGAGCCTGCGTTTACCGTTACGCAAAAGCTGCAAAGGCCCGAAAGCGCGACCTATGTCGGTTCGGGCAAGCTCGAGGAGATCCGGGATATCTGTGCCTCGCAGGAGCTTGACCTGATCGTGGTGGACAGTGAGCTGTCGCCCTCCCAGATCAAGAACATAGAAAATTTCACAAATGTGCGCGTGATCGACCGCACGATGCTGATTCTGGATATCTTCGCCCTCCGCGCCCGTTCCAGGGAGGGCAAGCTGCAGGTCGAGCTGGCGCAGCTCAAGTACCTGCTGCCGCGCCTGACGGGAAAGGGCGTCGAGATGTCGCGTCTCGGCGGCGGCATCGGCACCAGAGGTCCGGGTGAAACCAAGATCGAAACCGACCGCCGCCACATCCGCCGCCGCATGGAAACCCTCCGCGAGGAGCTGGCGGAGGTGGAGAAGCACCGCCATATGCTGCGCCGCCGGCGCGAGAAGGACGGCGTGATCACCTGCGCGATCGTCGGTTACACCAACGCGGGCAAGTCCACGCTGATGAATTACCTCACCGACGCGGGCGTTCTGGCGCAGGACAAGCTTTTCGCGACGCTTGACCCGACCTCGCGCGCCCTGAAGCTGCCGGGCGGAGTGAGCGTCATGCTGATCGATACGGTAGGTCTTGTCCGCCGCCTGCCCCACCATCTTGTAGAGGCGTTCCGCTCCACCCTCGAGGAAGCCGCGCAGTCGGATATCATCATAAATCTCTGCGACGCGTCCAGCGACGAGGCGAGAGTTCACCTCAGCGTCACCAACGAGCTGCTTGAGTCGCTCGGCTGCGGGGACACGCCGATCATCACGGTGCTCAACAAGTGCGACTTGCTCGACAGCGAGATCCTCACCCCGGATTTCGGAGGCTACATCCGCATCAGCGCCAAAACGGGAGCGGGAATCGACAGGCTCCTCGAGGCGATCGAGAACAATCTGCCCGTCAGAATGAAGCGCGTCAGCCTGCTGGTACCCTTCTCGGCGGCGGGAATAATCAGTGAGATCCGTCAGAAAGCGACCCTCCACAGCGAGGAATACGTTGCCGAGGGCATCAGGGCAGAGGCAACTGTGGACGAAATTCTCTACCATAAGGTGAGGGAATATGAGCAATAGAACCAATCTTGCGCTTTCTTCCGAAAACCATCTTGCAAACGCAATATTTGTTTGCTATAATGAAAAAAATCCAAAAGGGTGATTCAATGGAATGGATTCAATCAGTTGATTTTGCGATATTGGACTTTATTCAGCAGTTTATCAAGAACACCTTTCTCGATATCCCGATGATGATATTCAGCTACGTCGGCGAGGCGGGTGCCTGCTGGATCGTTCTCGGCATTGTTCTCTGCTTTTTCAAAAAGTCGAGAGCCACGGGAGTGATCCTCCTCGCCTCCATGGCGCTTACGGCGCTGGTGGGTGAGATAGCTCTCAAGCATCTGATCGCGCGGCCGAGACCCTTCTGGGTCAACCCCGACATCACGCTCAATATTTCGGCGCCGTCGGGCTACAGCTTCCCCTCGGGTCACAGCGGCATGAGCGCTGCGGCGGTGACAGTGCTCCTCGCGCGTGAGCGCAAGCGCATTGCCGTTCCCGCGCTGGTTCTCGGTGTTCTGATCGTGTTCTCGCGGCTTTACAACTACGTTCACTATCCCTCGGACGTCATCTGCGGCATTCTGCTCGGCGTCCTCTGCGCCCTGATCATGCTTTTTGTCTTCCGCAGAACGGGGCTTGACCGCCGCCTTTCGGGAGACCGTGCTGCGGGCTGACGCCAATACCAATAACGGATACAATCATTTTTAATATTATTTTTACAGAAAGAAGTATTGAAATGTGCAAGGAAAAGATGTTAGCGAAAAATCTCTATGACTACAGCAAAACCATCGCCGCGCCCCTGCTGGAGAGCGTGGAGTATCCCTGGGAGGCGCTGTCGAAAATCGGCGCGTTCATCAAAGAGCTGGGAGCGACCCTCGACCCCGCCGTTTACGATCAAATCGGCGAGGATATCTGGGTGGCAAAGTCCGCCAAGGTGTTTGACTCGGCCTATCTGACCGGTCCCCTGATCGTCTGCGAGGACGCGGAGATCCGTCAGTGCGTATTCGTGCGCGGCAATGTCATCATCGGAAAAGGCGCCGTGGTCGGCAACTCCACCGAGCTGAAAAACTCCATTCTCTTTGACTGCGTGCAGACACCGCACTACAACTACATCGGCGACAGCATCCTCGGCTACCGTTCCCACACGGGCGCGGGCGCGATCACCTCGAATCTCAAGAGCGACAAGAGCCTCGTCACCGTCATGTGCGATGGGGAAAAGGTGGAGACAGGCGTAAAGAAGTTCGGTGCGATGCTGGGCGATTTCGTAGAGGTCGGCTGCAACAGCGTGCTCAATCCCGGTACGGTCGTCGGCAAAAACACCAATATTTATCCGCTTTCCTTTGTCAGAGGATATGTCGAGGCGAACAGCATTTACAAGAGACTGGGCGAGGTCGCGGAGAGAATTTAACGGAGACCTTCAACTCTTTTTGAAATCCTCTTGATTTTCAAAAAATCTTATGCTATAATAGAGAACAGTGCAAGCAGTCATTGCGCGCAGATAAGCGAGCGGCAGGCCCTGTGCGATTGGGGCCTGTGAACCATGTCAGGCGGGGAACCGAGCAGCATTAAGCAGTGTTTCCG
>ONSE01000091.1 GCA_900320415.1 uncultured Eubacteriales bacterium | reverse complement strand
TCCGTCTTTTTCAAGATTTTCCTTTTATATTTCTATAAAATAATAATTATTTTATAGAATTATAGTAATATTAGGATAAATATACTATCTTGGAGTGATTAGCGCATTGAGTTCCGATATAATTATGGGTGTGGTCATAGCTGTCCTCGTCCTGCTTTCGGCATTTTTCTCCGCGACGGAGACCGCGTTTTCCTTTGTCAATAAAATCCGCGTGCAGCACGCGGTGGAAAGCGGCGACAAGAGCGCCGAAAAAGTTCTGTATGTCATCGAGCACTTTGACAACGCCCTTACCGCTATCCTGATTTGCAACAATATCGTCAACCTCGGCTGCTCGTCCATCGCGACGGTGCTGTGTCTCAGGCTCTTCGGCGACATCGGCTCCGCCATCGCCACAGGTCTGACGACGCTTTTGGTTCTGACCTTCGGAGAGGTGATTCCCAAATGCCTTGCCAAGGAGCACTGCGACGCGTTCACGGAACAGACGGCTGGCTTTCTGAAATTTCTGACCATCCTTCTCACACCGCTCGTTTTCATCTTTATGAAGCTGCGCGCCCTCGCTCTCATCATCGCGGGCAGCAGCGAGGAAACGCCCTCGGTCACGGAAAATGAGCTGAAATACATCGTCGAGAGCATCGAGGAGGAGGGTGTACTAGAGGAAACCGAGAGCGAAATGGTCCGCTCCGCGCTGGATTTTGACGAAACCACCGCCGAGGAAATACTCACGCCCCGTGTGGACGTGGTGTTCATCAACATCGAGGACTCCCAGCAAAAAATCAAGGACATAATCATCGAGAACCGCTATTCGCGGATCCCGATTTACGAGAACACGATCGACAACATTGTCGGTATCCTGCACACGAGAGATTATCTTGAATCCCTCGCTGACGGAAAGGCGCCCGCCCTGCGCGACATCATGCAGCCGCCGTTTTTTGTGTTCAAATCACAGCAGCTCTCCAAAATCCTCAGCTCCTTCAAGCGGACGCGCGACCATATGGCGATCGTCACCGATGAATACGGCGGCACGCTCGGTATCGTCACGATGGAGGATCTGCTCGAGGAGATCGTCGGAGATATCTGGGACGAGGACGAGGAAATCGAACACAGCTACTACAAGATCGGCAAGGATGAATTCCTTGTCAACGGTGATATTGAAATCGAGGATATGCTTGCGCTCTTCAACCTTGACGCGGACGCGATCGAAAGCGATTCCGTCACGGTCGGCGGTCTGATCCTGGAGCACGCGGGCACCATTCCGCACAAGCGCGAGAGCATTGAAGCCGACGGCTTCCGCTTCACGGTAATGGAGGTTGAGAACCAGCGCATCATGCGTGTGGTGGTCAAAAGGCTGGAAGAACCGCCGCAGAATGAAACAGAACCGGAAACACATAAAACAGGGTTATTTCCGCACTGACGGAAATAACCCTGCTGTTTTTTCAACGTCTTCAGCCGTTGATGTATTTGATTGCCTCTGTCGCTGCTACCGCGCCGTCGGCGGTTGCCGTGACGAGCTGGCGCACCTCCTTGACGCGGTTGTCTCCCGCCACAAAGATGCCCTCTGTCTGTGTGCGGCAGTCCTCGCCCGCGACGGCGTAGCCCGCCGCGTCAAGCGCGATGAGCTTTGCGAAATTCCGGTTTTCGGGAATCCTGCCCACTGCGACGAACAGTCCGTCCACCGCGAGGGTGCGCTTCTCGCCCTGCTTGTTCACAACCTCCACGGCGCTGAGCTTTTTGTCCGCGTGAAGCGTCCTGACAACGCTGTTGAGCACAAATTCGACATTTTCACGCTCCCTCAGACGAGTGACAGTGCTCTCCTCTCCGCGGAAGGAATCGCGGCGGTGTATCAGGTATACCTTTTCCGCCAAATCCGCGAGGTAGAGCGCGTCCTCGAGGGCGGTGTTGCCGCCTCCGACAACCGCGACCGTTTTTTTACGGAAAAACGCGCCGTCACAGGTCGCGCAGTAGGAGATTCCTCTGCCGATGAGCTTTTCTTCTCCCTCCAAACCGAGCCTGCGGTTCACGGAGCCTGTGGCGATGATGACCGCCTTCGCCGCGTACTCGTTTTTGGGAGTGCGGACGCGCTTTTCCTCTCCCCTGTCCTCGATCTCCACGGCTTTCTCGAACCTGAATTCCGCTCCAAGCTCCTTTGCCTGGTTGTAGACGCCGGCGGCGAAGTCAAAGCCTGAAATATGCGCGGCGGCAGGGTAATTCTCTATCTCGGGGGTGTTGATGATCTGGCCGCCGTAGGACATCGCCTCCAGCACCAGCACGGTTTTTGCCGCTCTCCTCGCGTATATCGCCGCTGTCATGCCCGCGGGTCCTGCCCCGATTACAATGATATCAAACATCAAAGCATCTCCTCAATCGCCTCGCGGGGACGCAGTCCGATGCTTCTGTCAACCTCCTCGCCGTCCTTGAACAGCACCAGACACGGGATCGAGCTGATTTCGAACCAATCGGCAAGCTCGTCCTCCTCGTCAATATTGACGGATACCACCTTGATGTCCCGTCTGTCCTCCGCGATCGCCTCCAGCGTCGGGCGGAGCATCCTGCAGGGGCCGCACCAGTCGGCGTAGAAATCCGCAAGCACGGGACGGTCGGACTGTAATACTTCCTTTTCAAAGCTTGCGCCTGTTACTTCCAATACTGCCATATCTGTTCTCTCCTTTTTATAATAACTTCAAAATATCCTCTTCCATGTTTTTCGGGTCAAAGGTGGGATCGAAGCGCTTTACCACCCTGCCCTCGCGGTCTACAAGGAATTTCGTGAAATTCCACTGAATGTCCTCCGGCTTTTTGGCGGTCTTGCTGATTTTTCGGATCGCTGCCATCGCCGCCTTGTTTTTCAGTCCGCGGACCTCCTCCGCAGGTGCCTCCCGCTTGAGGAAGGTGTAGAGCGGGTGCTCGTTTTCACCGTTTACCTCCAGCTTTTTCATCTGGTCAAACTTCGTTTTGTAGCGCGCGGTGCAGAACCGGTGGATTTCCTCGTCCGACCCCGGCGCCTGGCTGCCGAACTGGTTGCAGGGCAGATCGAGAACCTCAAAGCCCCTTTCGTGATACTTCTCATACAGCATCTCCAATCCCTCGTACTGAGGCGTAAAGCCGCAGCCCGTGGCGGTGTTGACAACAAGCACCACCCTTCCGCGGAATTCGCTGAGCGGCAGCTCTCCTCCCTTTCGTTTGCTGACCGAGTAATCGTAAAATGACATTAGCAAAACCTCCTTTGATTTTGTTTTATCAAATTAACTTGTGTTCAATTTAATTGTATCAGATTATTCCTTTCCTGTCAATACTATTTTACAAAAATACGGAATGATTATTCACGAAAGCACAACGCCCCGAAGCAGGACGCTTCGGGGCAAGCTGTTTATGTATTCTTCGGTGTTCCGCAGGACATACAGAACTTGCCCGTGTTGGCACAGCCGCAGGAGGGACAGATCCACTCCGCAGCCTGCTGCTGGGGCTGGCCGTAAGCCTGCTGGAATTGCTGCTGCGGCTGACCATAGCCCTGCTGGAACTGTTGCTGCGGCTGACCGTAGCCCTGCTGGTACTGCTGAGGCTGGCCATAGCCCTGCTGGAACTGCTGCTGCGGCTG
>ONSE01000058.1 GCA_900320415.1 uncultured Eubacteriales bacterium | reverse complement strand
TGGTGGAGATGGGGGGAATCGAACCCCCGTCCGAAAAGTATTTGCCCTGACGTTCTCCGAGCGCAGTCAATGTTTTAAATCTCCCTTACCGCGGCGCCCGTTGACAGGCTACACGGCTTGGCAGCTCCTGATTTATGACAGAGGCCGAAGCGCTCCTCTGTTCACATTTACCTCTTGTCGACGCCCCTTACGAGGCCGAGGTCCTCCTCGCAGGGACGAGCGGCGTTACGCCGCTAAAGCAACTGTATCTTTGTCAGTTATTTTAAGTTTGCGGATTTTATGGCGGTTCCGCACCGCCGCTCGCTTATCAGGGTTCACGCTCCCCGTCGAAGCCTTTACATCCCCATATAGTTGCGAAGCTGCGCTTCGCAATCATTCATCATTTATCCTCTTCCCTGTTCCTTGAGAGCACGCTCAATGTCGCGTTTGGCGGTTCGTTTTGCCATGTCCTCCCGCTTGTCATAGAGCTTCTTGCCGCGGCAAAGACCGACCTGCAGCTTTACGCGGCTGCCCTTGAAATAGAGACTGATCGGAATCAGAGAATATCCCGTCTGCTTGACGGTGCCGTAGAGGCGGTTGATCTCCTTTTTGTGCATGAGCAGCTTGCGGACACGCATCGGGTCGCGGTTGAAGATATTGCCGTGCTCATAGGGAGAGATGTGCATTCCGTTGACAAATATCTCACCCTCCACAATGGAGCACCAGCTGTCCTTCAGGTTGACCCTACCGCCGCGGATCGATTTGACCTCTGTGCCGCAAAGCTCAATGCCCGCCTCAAAGCTCTCCTCGATGAAGTAGTCATGCCGCGCTTTTTTGTTCTGCGCGATGGTTTTGATTTGTTCTGCCATTATAACTCATTCCTGCCTTCCAGCGCCTTGGCGAGGGTGTATTCATCGGCGTATTCCAAGTCGCCGCCCACGGGGATCCCGTAGGCAAGACGCGTCACCCGAATGCCCATCGGCTTGAGAAGTCCCGAAAGATAGAGCGCCGTGGCGTCTCCCTCCACGGTGGGGTTGGTCGCCATGATCACCTCGCTGACACCGCCCTGTGCGATGCGCGCAAGCAGCTCCTTGACCGTCAGCTCCTCGGGCGAAATGCCGTTGAGCGGAGAAATCGAACCGTGCAGCACATGATACACGCCGTGGAACTCACGGGTGTTCTCCACAGCGGTGGCATCGCGGGGCGTTTCCACAACACAGATGACGCTCCGGTCACGCGAGGGCGAAGCACAGACAGGACACAGCTCCTTGTCGGTCAGATTGCAGCAGCGGCTGCAATAGTGAATCTTGGTATGCGCGTCCGTCACCGCGGCAGCAAGCGCCTCCGCTTCTGTTTTTGACAGATTCAGCACATAATATGCAAGCCGCTGAGCGGTTTTGTGTCCGATACCCGGCATTTTCTCAAACTGGTCAACCAGGTTTTCCAGCGGCGCGACGTTGTACTGCGCCATATCAGAACATTCCGGGAATATTCAGACCGCCCGAAATGGATTCCATTCTCTCTTCCTTTTCCTTGGCGGCGGCTCTGAGCGCCTCGTTAGCGGCTGCCATCACGAGATCGGCGAGCATTTCCACGTCTTCGGGGTCTACGACCTCGGGCTGAATCTCCACCTTGGTCAGTTCCATCTTACCGGTGACGGTCACCTTTACGGCTCCGCCGCCTGCGGCCGCTTCATATTCCTTAACCTCTAATTCGGCGGATACTGCCTCCATATCGTCCTGAAGCTTCTGCGCCTGACGCGCAAGCTGCTGGATGTTGCTGGCGCCGCCGCTGCCGTAGCCCTTGGGTAATCTTGCTTTCATATCTGTCTTCCTTTCGATCGTTACTTGTTACTGTTCCGTATATTCGATGCCGCTGTCCTTGAGCCGTTGTTTCAGGCTCTGCAGCGGATCCTCTTCCTTCTTTGCCTCCTCGGCCGTCCTGTAGGGGCCAAGTCGGTACTGCTTTCCTGTCTGCGCGACGAGGGCGCTGCGGATCTCGCGCCGCCTGTCGGGCTTTTTCAATAAGTCAAACGCCAGGTCACTGTCCGCCTTGATCAGCAGGAACAGCCCGTTTTCAAACGCCTGTGAGCCTGAAAGCGCCGCCGTGATGGCAGGAGAGATACCGCGAAAGCTCTCGACGATCTCGACCCACTGCGGGAACGGCCTCGCGTTTTTGCTCAGCTCAATGATGTCCACGCCGCTCTTATCGGCGGCAGGAGGATTCGGCTTGGGCTGCTCTGTCCGCTTCGGGGCGG
>ONSE01000180.1 GCA_900320415.1 uncultured Eubacteriales bacterium | reverse complement strand
GCTGTCTGTCAGAACAAACACCCCGTAGCGCGCGGCGCCGTCACAGGCGTCCCAGTGAACGGTCGTGCCGTCCGCGGTGTTTTCAAAGGATGTGATCTGCGGCGTTTTGACGTATTTCAGACTCCTGCCGCTGTTGTAGTAGCTCGTCCACTCGGTCGCGTCCGCGTTGATGCAGCGCACGGTGTAGGAAACCGTCCCGCCCGAGGGAGCGTCCGCGTCAAGATAAGTATTCTCCGTCGTGTCGGCGATTTTTCTCCAGCCGCTGTCGCCCGTTTTGCGGTAGACGCGGTACTGCTGAGCGCCCTCGAGGGCGTCCCACCTGATTTCTATTCCGTCGCCCGTATTTTCCAAAGAAGAAATAACAGGCGGCGCGAGGAACAGGTTTTCATCGCCTGCCCTGTAGTAATCGCTGGCAAATCCGCCATTTTTATCGAGCGCCCTGACCGTGTAGCGGTAGGTTTCGCCGCTTTGCAGTCCCCTGTGCGTAAAGCTGAGAGAATCGGTGCTGCCGAGTCCTCTCCATGTTTCGCCGTCCCACAAATAGAGTCGGTATTTTGCCGCGCCCTCAAACGCCGTCCAGCGCACGACGGTGCCGTCCGCCGTATTTTCAAAGCCCGTCACGCGTGGGCCGTTGAAATCCGCCTGCGCGGTTTCTTCAGAAGAGGCAGCCGTTACCTCCGCTGTGCCGTCTGACGGTTCCGCCGCAGATACGCCGACGGACGCCGCCGCCGTTATCAGAGCCGCGAGGAGCGCAATCAGGAATCCCCGTTTCATCTATGAACCTCCGTTCGTTTTCGTTTGATATTTAAACACTGATATATCATATCACAATATCACGCAATTTTCAATATTTTTCCGCCTTTCCGACAAAAATTCGGTAAAATGACCGAGCAAAGCGGCACCTGCCCTTTGCCCCGCACGGCTGCGGCGGCACGTGAACACTCAGAAAACCAAGCAAGCGCACCGTGGCTGCGCCTATCTCCCGCAGCAGACAAAAACACGGCATACGCGAGGTATACCGTGTCATTTTGTTTCAATGAAAAGACTTCAGGGAAAGAGCCGGCAGGATTATGCCGTGAAGATTTCGCGCTTATGCGCGGCAGGGAATTTTTAATGCTCCTTTTATAAACAGATGTGAAAGGACTTTCCGATAACTGTATCTATTTTTATGATCTGTCCTTCTCAAACAGACGCATTCGGCTGTAGATGCTCTTTCGCTTCGCCGCCTCCCGGAGCATCTCGCCCGTGCCCTGCGATTTTCTCCTGCCTGACGCCAGAAGGCGGAGATAGGTCACTCCCTCGGCGATCCAGCCGAGAGGCAGCAGGATCCTGTGCCTCCTTGTAAAGGGATAGTCATACTCCGTCTTGCCGTTAAGGGTGGAGAACGCCTGTGAGAAAATGTTCCTGCTGTCCACCGTCCGGTCGCCGCGGTTAGAGATAAACTTGATCTCGCGGTAACGGTTCAGATCCTTTTTTCCGAAGTTGCCGCCGTCCATGATGTCCGTGATGACCTCCTCCAGCTGCTCCTCCGTCACCTCGGGATTCTCCGCCCATTCCTTGTGATCGACGCCCAGATAGCGCTGTGAAACCAGCGTCATGATCTGTGCGAATCTCCACAGACCGAACGCGCGCAGCTTTTTCTCGAACATCGACGCGAACGCCGCGCTGTCAAAACGCTGCGCGAACACCGCCCAGTCACAGAGATGGCGCAGCCCGATCCCCTCGCTTGTCATGTGGGAAATCATGTGGAGAAGCATCACCAGACCGTGGTGAAAGTCATCGGGAACACGGCAGACCGCACCGTCCGACTCTGCCAAGACACTCGTCTCAATGATTTTGTCCAGCTCCGACAGGATACGCTGTCCCGTTTTCCCCTCGGGTACGCCGTTTACGCGGCGGTGCTGCTCCCATACGCTCATCGGGGGGCGCTGAAAGGCGATGTGAACGCTGTCGGGGTCGTCGCCGTGGTCAATGGAAAAGCCCGCCTCCAGCACCGCCTGCCGCGCCGCCGCAAAGTCGCGCTCATAGACAAGAAAATCCACGTCGCCCATCACGCGCAGGGACGCCTGCGGGTAATAGCGGGCCGATGCAAGCCCCTTCAGCGTGCAATAGGGCAATCCGCGCTCCGTCATCAGATGGTGCAGCTCGGTGTGTTCGCGGAAGTTGTTGGTGTTCTGAATGACGTGAACAAAAAAGTCCTCATTTGCCTTTTGGTACATTTCGGGGGAGGCTTCACGCAGCAGGTCCTTCAAATACGGGAACACCAGCGCCGTAACCGTCTGCGCCTTTGCCTCCTTCATCAGATCCGCCGCGTCCTCCGGGGCCGCCTGCGGCTTTTCGCCGCCGTACAGCTGGAACCGCACGATATCCGTCAACAGTTTTTGCTTTGTATCCATCAGCGGTGCTTCCTTTCCGC
>ONSE01000225.1 GCA_900320415.1 uncultured Eubacteriales bacterium | reverse complement strand
GGGGTGGGAGTAGTGCCGCCCTTGCCGACGCTTGCGAGAGGAACGGTGATATCATCAACGTCGTCCTTCTCGTGAGAGGTACTGGGGTCGCTGGCGTAAGAGCCTGTCGCGTTGTCGAGCATGGACAGATCGAACGGACAGCAGTCCAGAGCGGATTCGCCTCTGCCGCAGAGGGTCATCGCTCCGATTCCTCTGCTGGTCAGATCGCTCGCCGTAATGCCGAGAGCGGCAAACGGGATCTTGATCTCATAGAAGGTGTCGTACTTGGTGTTATGTGTGCCCTTGCTGCCCTTGTAGGTCTTGTAGTCGACCCAGTCAGCGCTGTCAGAGCATACATCGTCGGTGGACTGGGAATCGTTGAGGCCCCAGATGCTGCTGCACACGTTGCCGTCAACCATTTTGTACTCAATGCCCTCTGTCTTGAAGTTGGCGCAGTGAGTGGTGTAGTCGGTGACGCCTGTGGAGTCCGCGGCGGTGAAGTGACCGGGAGTACCGGAGCCTGCCTTTGTACTCATATAGAACAGGTGGTCAACGTGGGTCTTGTAGTTGATGGCGTCGCCCCAGATGTACTTGCCGTCTGTGACCTTACCGGTCAGTCCGGGAGAGGAAGGATTGACGCTGAGCGCGAGAACGAGGTGAAGGTCGCCCATCTTGCCTCCGTCGCTCAGGGACGCGTCGCCCGCGTTCTGCCAGGTGTCGGTGGTGTTGACATACTGCATACCGATGTACAGGTTGGAGCTGTCCCAGCTGGCAAGCAGCGCGTAGGCGTCGATCAGGCAGTTCTCATGGGAGCCCTTGTAGTGGTTGGCACAGTCCCATGCCGCGCTGGTCGCGACAACCATATCCTCCGACCAATCGGAAAAATCGCCGTCAATCGTGATGTTTCCCGCTTTGCCGACCTTGCCGCCGGGATTGGTCTGGTAGTGACTCGCCAGGCCGGCGGCGCTTACGGTAAACGCCGTAGAAACCGCCGTCATCAACATCAGCGCGGCGAGTAAGACGCTGATGAGCTTTTTTGAGTTTTTCATGTTAATTAACCTCCTAAATACAGCACAGTTGTGCAATATAAATTACCAATATAATTATACTCAATTTTTACGGAAAACTCAACAAAAAAATGAGATGTGCAATGTTTTTGTCGCATTGCACATCTGGGCTGGTATTTATTTGTTGATTTTACCGATAGCTTTTCTATTCCGCGTTCTGTTTTTCCTTTTTTATCCCAAACATCATCCTCAACAGACACGAAATGAACCTCGGATTGTCAATAAGTACAACTTTCATAATTACCTCCGAAAACACGTGATACTGACGAACACCAGCGCGGCGGCCGCCACGACCAGCACCCATCTTGTCGGCAACAGTGACGCTACCAGCAGACCCAGCCCGAAAAATACCGAGGCACGGATCTTGTTTTTCTTGCATCTCACTCTATCACCCTCTACTATTTTACGCGAAAGCGCCCTTTGTGTGCTTGAAATTTGCGCGCTTTTACAGTATGATAATAGCGGTGATGAACATGAGGACACTTCAAATCGGTAAAAACGACGCGGGACAGCGTCTGGACAAATTCCTTCAGAAACGCTTCCGCACCATGCCCAAGGCGATGATGTATATGTATATCCGCAAGAAATGCGTCAAGCGCAACGGCAAAAAATGCGCGATCGACGATATGCTGCGCGAGGGCGACGTGCTGACCTTCTATATCAAGGATGAATTTTTTGAGGAAAGCGAAAAAAAGAGCTACGAGTTTCTCAAAGCGCCCGTGAAGCTCGATATCGTCTACGAGGACGAAAACCTGATCCTGCTGGACAAAAAGCCCGGCGTTGTCGCCCACCCCGACAAGAGCTATCACTTCGACTCCCTCATCGGCAGGGTGCAGCATTATCTCTATGAAAAAGGAGAATACGACCCCGAGGCGGAGAAGGCATTCTCCCCCGCCCTCGTCAACCGCATCGACCGCAACACGGGCGGCATTGTGATCGCCGCCAAAAACGCCGAGAGCCTGCGCATCCTCAATCAGAAGATGAAATCGAGGGAGCTGGAAAAATACTACCTCTGCCTGCTCTGCGGCAAGCCGAAACGGGACAGCGGCATTCTGACGGGCTACATCACAAAAAACGAGAGCAAAAACAAGGTGACGGTACACAAAACGCAGGTGGAAGGCGCAAAGGAGATCCGTACCCGGTATCAGGTGCTCCGCTCCGACGGCAGATACAGTCTCGCGGAAATCGAGCTGCTCACCGGCAGGACCCACCAGATACGCGCCCACATGGCGTCCATCGGTCATCCCCTGGTCGGCGACACGAAGTACGGAGGGGAGAAAAAAGCGCCCGACGGCTTCCGCAGTCAGGCGCTCTACAGCTATAAATTAAAATTCCGCTTTACCGGGGACGCCGGGATCCTCAACTATCTTGACGGCAGGGAATTCCGCGTGAAAAAAGTGCCGTTTGAGGACTTCATTCCCCCGTCAGACACATAAACGCCGACATGGTGCCGCGCTTTCCCTTGGTGGCGCGGTGGCTCCAGAGCAGCTCGCTGCTGCAGTTGGTGCAGAGGTCGGAAACCGTGATGTTCTCCGCCCTCACTCCCGCCGCCGTCAGGATCTGACGGTTGGCTTCGAGCAGGTCGAGCATAAACTTGCCGCCCTCCTTGGGAAACACAAAGCGATCTGTTTCCAGATCCGTCAGCGCGAGGAAATGCGCGGCACAGGGCTCATCCACCTCATAGCAGCAGACGGAGATGGCGGGGCCGACAGCGGCAACGATGTTTTCGGGCTTTGTACCGTAGCACTCGCCCATCCTTCTGACCACCTTCTCGCCGATCCTGCCTACGGTGCCGCGCCAGCCCGCGTGCGCGAGACCGATCGCCCTGCCCACGGGATCGACAAAGAACAGCGGCGTGCAGTCTGCGTAATAGGTCACCAGGGTCACGCCCGTTTCGTTGGTGATCAGCGCGTCAACGCTTTCCAGATCGCGCGGCTTGTAAATGCCCGTGCCGCGGTTTTCCACCGTTACCGCGCGGACAAAGGTGTGGTGATCCTGCGCCGAGGCGGTCAGGCTCTCATAATCAAAGCCCGCGCTGCGGCAGATCCTTTTGTAGTTTTCCGTGACGTTGGCAGGGTCGTCTCCGCGGTTGAAGGCGAGATTCATCGAGGTGAACTCCCCCTCCGATACGCCGCCGAGACGGGTGGAAAACGCGTGTCGGATCATTTTTAATTCCGATAAGGAATGATAGGTAAGATAAGGTACGCCGTCGGCATTGTTGAGCTTCATGGTCTGTGACTGAAATTTCAATGGGATTCCTCCAAAATTCTACTTGAAAGTGAGCGGTACTTATGATACACTTATATGTGCAGAGGTGATAATCATGAAAAACAGGCTGTTCGGCAGGAACATCGTGCCCGACTGCTCCTATTGCGAGAACTCCTTCTTTGAGAACGGAGCCGTGCGATGCAAAAAAAACAAGCAGATCGAGGACGAAAAGTGCCGGATGTTTGACTACAATCCGCTGCTGCGTGTCCCGCGCAGCATCACCCTCAGAGGCACCTTCTCTCCCGAGGATTTCAAGCTGTAATTTCATAAAATCAAGCGCCAATCATCGCGATTGGCGCTTTTATTATACTATTTATATTCGCGTGAGTCAATAAGTGACGAGCCGCCCAGCATATAAATCACGTTGTCCGTGTAAACGCAGCGGTTGACCTCTGTCTGCGCGAACACGTCAGAAGCGTACTCCTCCACGATCTCCAGCTTGCCGCCGTCCACGCGGAAGTTGATGTAGCCCGAGCGGTGCTCCGGTTCCTGACAGCTTTGGGTATTGCTGTAAACGTCCTCCCACCATGAGCTGCTCCAGTCCGTGTAGGAATACGGAATGGTATAGTCGTTTCTTTCGGGATTCACGAGCAGCGCTCTGGGGTTGTACTGCACCTCGGAATCGTAGTTTTTGAATATCTTGGTGTCCAGAACCTTCGGGCTTGCTTTGTCTGAAACGTCAAAGGTGACGATCTTCAAGCCCTCCTGGATCTCCATCGACAAGCCCTCGTCCTCGGTATGATAGCCGATACCGAGAACCGTGTTCTCATCCACGGGCACGAGCAGGGAGGAAAAGCCGCTGATCTTCACCTCGCCCTTGATAACAGGAGCGGTCGGGTCGGAAACGTCGATGACAAAGAGCGGGTCCGTCTGCTCATAGGTGATGACATAAGCGGTATCGCCCATATAACGCACTGCCTTGATGCTCTCGTTCGGCGCGAAGCCTGTCACCTCGCCGATTTGGTTCAGTTCACCGTCAAGCACATAGAGATTGTTGATATCCCTGTTATCCTCGTCACGGGAGGTGGTGGCGACGCGGAGGTTGCCGTTGTACTCGTCAAAGGAATACTGGTTGTCAACCACGCCGTTCACCTTGGCGGCGGCGACGATGTCCAGATCACGGTTCAGATCCACCTTGATGATCTGCGTTTTGGAGGCGGTGGGAAAGTACGCCCACGAAAACGCGCGGTTCCCCTCAAACGCCTGCGGCTCGTACTCGGCGGCGGTGACGTACAGGTACTCACGGTTGCAGTAGATCGTATCGGCGGAACCGAGAACCGATTTTGTCAGACAGACATCGGCACCCTTGTCAGTGTCAATGCTGCTGATGTTGAGAAAGCTGCTGTCGGAGGGGTTCTCAACGGAATAAACACAGTCGGCAGGGATCTCGTCAAAGCTGCCCTTTTCCGCGGGATCGCCGTTGCAGACGGTCGGAAGATCGGTATCCTTATAGGAATGCTGTGTGGAAACCAGATAGAGCATTCCATCGATCATACGCGATGAGCAGTAGGAACCGCTTTGTCCGAAGCGCGACTTCAGCTGTATATTGTTTTTGTCGGAAATATCATAGATCTCCGTGAGTGTTTGCTCCTCGGGGAGATAATACTCCTCGTCATCGCCGTATGTATAGCGCTGACGGATCATAATCAGATTTCCGCCGCGGATGTAGAACTCCTGCAGCCAGGAATCGTACGTTCCGCCGCTTTGGATCGACGCGATCGGTGCGGAAACACCCTTGACGGCAGGGAAAATCTGAATCTCACCGCTGTTCGCAAGAGAATAGATGTATTCTCCGTCTGTCTTGACGGTGTCCGCCTCGTCGACCCCGACGTGCTGGACGTAGGTGGAATTGTGAGCGGAGGAACCCCCTGCGGCACCGCCGGACGTGTTTGCCGACGCGTTGCTGTCAGCGGCATACTTCTTTACTCCGATATCACCGTTCAGACTGCGCTCCGCGCTGTCCTCCGCCAGGTAGGATTCGCTCTCCAAACCGAAGGCTCTGTTCCGTTTTTCCTGATTGGAGATGGCGTGACGCAGCGCCTTCCGCACCTCATCCCTGCTGTTCATGCGCGTCAGCCTGGCGGTGCCGGAAACCGATACGGGCGTTCCGACGGATACCGGAAGATGAGAGAGGATCCCCGTCACAACAATCGAGGCGGCGGTGATCACCGCGACTCCCGCCACGGCCGCGGAGGCGATACCGATGATTTTCTTTTTGCTCTTCTTCACCTTGAGCGGCTCTGTATCCTTTACCTTCTCAAGCACCAGACTCTCGTTGATATCCCCGGGAGCGGTCACGCCGTCGGAGGAAAACTTGTCTCTGATAAAATCAAAATCATTTTTCATAGCTGTCACTCCAAAAATTGTCTCATTTTTCCGAGCGCGCGGGACAGACGTGAGCGCACTGTGGCAGGCTTCATGCCAAACAGCGCGGAAATCTCCTTGCTGTTCCACCCTGCCACCACGCTGAGCAGGACAATATCCCTGTCCTCAGTAGGCAGCGCGTCCAGCGCCTCGCTCAGCTCGGAACGGATATAGGTATTATCGGGAATCAAGTGACGGTTCTCATCGATCTCCACGAACTCCAGCTGCGTCTTTTTTCGGATCATCGCGCAGCACTCGCGGTAGAGAATACGGAACAGCCACGACGAAAAAGCCTTTTCGTCCCTGATACCTCCAATCCCCATATACGCCTGTGTGATACACGACGAAACCGCGTCCTTCGCGTCCTCGGCGGATCGCAGCTTATAATACGCGTAACGGTACAGGCTGTCCTTGTATTGTATGTAGAGGCTGGCAAACGCCTCCCTGTCGCCCGCACGGGCTTTTTTTACCAATTGATTACCGTCCATTTCCGACCTCCAACGATATCGTTCATCTATATAGTAGCATATTTTTGGCAAAGTGTTGCAGG
>ONSE01000059.1 GCA_900320415.1 uncultured Eubacteriales bacterium | reverse complement strand
CCGTCTCCTCGTTGCCCCACGCAGCGTCAAAGGAGATGGCGACCTCTTTTTTGTCCGACTGTACACGGTAAATCGGGATTTCCTTTGGCTGCGCGGCGGTCTGCACCGCTCTCACGGTGGAGGTGACCGCGACAGCCGCCGCCAGCACACCGATGATCATGCAAAATCCGATGGAGACCAAGCTGCGCTTGGTGAGAATCAATAGCTTCATAAAAAACGCCCCTTCCGATACAATATATATGGAAGGGGCGGATATTTTATACTGTTTTCACAAAAAAATCAGGATTCAATTGACCAGCTTACGCCGTCCTTGGTGTCGAGCAGAACGACGTGCATTTCCTTGAGCTTGTCGCGGATCGCGTCAGCGGTCGCCCAGTCCTTGTTGGCTCTCGCTTCGGCGCGCTGCGCGATCAACGCCTCGATCTCCGTACTCAGCGCGTCGTCAGCGTTGTTCTCGGACTCCTGTGCCTCCTGAATCAGGTCGAGGGAGAGCACCTTGTCCATCTCCGCGATGACATATCTTTTTGTCGCGTCGTTCGCGTCAGCCTTGAGAGTGTCATAAACGCAGGTGAGGGCGAGAGAGGTGTTGAGGTCGTTGTCGAGCGCCTCGCGGAAGGACGCAAGAAGCGCGTCCGCCTTGTCCTGTTCAACATCTCCCTCCGCGCCGAGCGCGGAAATGCGCTTAATCAGCTTGTCATACGCCTTTGCGGTGTTTTCAAGGCTCTCGTAGGAGAAGGTGAGGGGTTTGCGGTAGTGGCTCTGCAGGCAGAACATACGGTAAACCACCGGGTTGTAGCCCTTGCTCTCGAGCAGGGACACGGTCAGGAAGTCTCCCTTCGACTTGCTCATCTTTCCGCGCGCGTCATTGAGATGGAGCACATGGAACCAGTAGCCGCACCATTTGTGACCGAGATATGCCTCCGACTGGGCAATCTCATTGGTGTGGTGGGGGAAAGCATTGTCGATGCCGCCGCAATGAATGTCAAGATATTCGCCGCAGTGCTTGCAGCTGATGCTGGAGCACTCGATGTGCCAGCCGGGATAGCCGAGTCCCCACGGGGATTCCCACTTCAGCTCCTGCGAGTCAAACTTGGACTTGGTGAACCAGAGTACAAAATCGGTTTTGTTGCGCTTGTTCTCGTCCTCCTCGACGCTGTCACGCACGCCGACTGCCAGATCCTCCTCGTTCATGTTGCCGAAAACATAGTAGGTGTCGAGCTTGGAGGTGTCAAAATAGACGTTGCCGCCCGCGAGATAGGCGTAGCCCTTTTCAAGGAGCACGGAGATCATCTCGATAAACTCCGCGATACAGTTGGTGGCAGGCTCCACCACATCGGGACGCTTGATGTTGAGCTTTTCGCAGTCCGCGAAAAACGCGTCGGTGTAGAACTTCGCGATTTCCATAACAGACTTGTGTTCGCGCTTCGCGCCCGCGAGCATCTTGTCCTCGCCCGTGTCCGCGTCGCTGGAGAGGTGTCCGACATCGGTGATATTCATTACGCGCTTGACGTCGTAGCCCGCGAAACGCAGATATTTTTCCAGCACATCCTCCATGATATAGGTGCGGAGGTTGCCGATGTGGGCGAAGTGATAGACGGTGGGACCGCAGGTGTACATATTCACTCTGTTGCCCTCGTGGGGGATGAATTCCTGCTTGGTCTGTCCGAGAGAGTTGTATAAAATCATAGCCTTACTCCTTGCTTTTTAATTCCTGTATTTGCTTTTCCAGCTCCTCAATGCGGTACTGGAGTTTGCATAGCGCCTGCGCCACGGGGTCGGAAATGTGGATCTGATCGAGAGTTTCGCTGCGGATGCCGTTGACCTTCACGACCCTCGCGGGAACGCCCACCGCGGTAGAGTTGGGAGGGATCTCGCTGAGAACGACGGCGCCTGCCGCGATCCGCGCGTTGTCGCCTACCTTGAAGGGACCCAGCACCTTCGCGCCTGAGCCGACCAGCACGTTGTTGCCGAGGGTGGGATGGCGTTTTCCCGTGTCCTTGCCCGTGCCGCCGAGGGTGACGTTTTGATAAATGGTGCAGTTGTCGCCGATGATGGTGGTTTCTCCGATCACCACGCCCATGCCGTGGTCGATGAACAGTCCCTTGCCGATTTGTGCTCCGGGATGGATCTCGATGCCCGTCTTGTGTCGGCTACGCTGTGAGATCCACCGCGCGATGAAGGGGTGACCGTGCTCGAGGAACCAGTGAGCCCGTCTGTGGGAGCGCACCGCCTTGTAACCCGAGTAGAGGAAACGCACCTCCCACTGACTGCGGGCGGCGGGGTCGCGTTCCAGGACGGCCCTGATATCTGAATTGCGTGTCTCAAACAAAGAATCACATCCGAATCCGTTATTTTTCCGAGATAAAGTGATAATTCTGCGCGACATAAATCACGCCCGAAAGGATGGCGAAGAAGGTGGAGATCCAGATCAGCGCCTCGCCTGACCAGAAAAGCCATCCGCTGATGCTCTCAAAGGGTGCCGAAGCAGGCAAAAGGGGAGCGGCAAAATCATAAGCCGCGCGGAAAACGAGAATCGCGATGATCGCGACCATCTGTGTGACGGTCTTGACCTTTCCCCAGATGTTGGCGGCAATGACCTCTCCCTTTGCCGCGGCAATCAGCCGTATCGAGGTGACGGTGAACTCGCGGAACAGCACGGCAATGACCGCCACGCAGTCGCACCAGCCGTTTTGGACAAAGCACAGCAGAGTCGCGAGCACAAGGATTTTATCTGCCAGGGGATCGGCAAACTTGCCGAAATCGGTGACAAGGTTGCGCTTGCGCGCGATCTTGCCGTCCAGCAGATCCGTGACGGACGCCGCGATAAACGCAAGCAGCGCAGCGGCGGTGTGCATAGGGAAGTCGATGAGCAGCAGCGCCACAAAGAGCGGCACCAGAATAATTCTTCCCAATGTCAGTTTATTCGGTAAATTCATGGGTGTACCTGCTTTTTAAATAGTATTACTCGTCAATCATGGTGCCGACAGGGTCGCAGCCGAGATAGTCGTCGATGTGGACCCTGACAAAATCTCCTGCCTTGGGCTTTTTGTCACCGCAGGTGAAGAACACGCAGCCGTCCACCTCGGGCGCGTCAGCGTAGGTTCTGCCGAAGAAGCACTCGGCGATGCGGTCAAAGCCCTCCACGAGCACCTCGATATCGGTGTCAAGCAGGCTTTCACAGTATTCCGCCATGATGGTCTGCTGATTGTCCATAATGATTTCCGCGCGCTCCTGCTTGATCTCGTCGTCGATCTGATCGGGCATGAGTGCCGCAGGTGTGTCCTCCTCCTGAGAATAGGGGAAGCATCCCAGACGCTGGAAGCGGATCTCGTCCGCGAATTCTGCCAGCTCCTCGAACTGCTCCTCGGTTTCCCCGGGGAAGCCCGTAATAAAGGTGGAGCGGAATACTACGTTCGGGATTTTGTCCTTGATTTTTTGGAGCAGTGCAGTCAGACTCTCCTTATCGCCGCGGCGGTTCATGCGGCGCAGAATTTCGCCGCTGCAGTGCTGCAGGGGAAGGTCGATATATTTCACGATCTTGTCCTCGGCCGCCATCACCTCGATCAGCTCGTCGGTGACGCGGTCGGGATAGCAGTAGAGCACGCGGATCCAGCGAAAGCCGTCAATTTTGCACAGCTCTCTGAGCAGCTTGGTGAGCTGCGGTGTGCCGTAGAGATCCTCGCCGTAGCGCGTGGTGTCCTGCGCGATGACATTCAGCTCCCTCACGCCGTTGGCGGCGAGGGTACGCGCCTCACTCAGAACATCCTCCATCTCACGGCTGCGGAACCTGCCGCGGATGAGCGGAATGGCGCAGTAGGTGCAGCAGTTGTCGCAGCCCTCCGCGATTTTGAGGTACGCGGTGTAGAAGGGGGTGGACTGAACCCTGCCTCCGTTGAGGGGCAGCGAGAGCTTGTCGGGGAAGATCTCGGTTTTCTCGCCGCCCAGCGTCTTTTCTACGATGTCGGCAATCTGCGCGTTCGCGCCGATTCCCACCGCGGCGTCGATCTCATAGAGCTGTTTGGTGATTTCGTTTTGGTAACGCTCCGCGAGACATCCCGTCACGATGATCGCGCGGATGGTGCCCTCGCGCTTGAGCTTGCCCAGCTCGATGATCTCGTCAATGCTCTCCTGTTTGGCGGATTCGATAAAGCCGCAGGTGTTTACGATCACCGCGTCCGCGTCGGCAGGGTCGCTGACCAGTTGATAGCCGCGCTCCCTGAGCGTATAGAGCAGCTGCTCCGCGTCTACCTGATTTTTGGCGCAGCCGAGCGAGACAATGCCGATCTTTTCATTCATATGCGTCATTCCTTGCTGTTAGTATGGATTCACCCGATGTTCTGACGGGCGGATTTATTCAAAGCTGTCGAGCGCCGATCGGATATCCTCCCAGCCGTAGCCGAGCCGCTGCAGTGCGGCCACAGCGCGGCGGCGGATTTTTTCGTCCTCGATGTGAGGATATCTGCGCTCAATAATATCTATTATCTGTTGTTGGTAGTCTACATCTATTTCGCCGAGAACCTCGTCGATGGTTTCGCTGTCGATGCCCTTGCGCCTCAGCTCAAAGACGGCCGCGCGCTTGGACATTTTTTTTTCGAAAATCAGCTTGCCGGCGTAGGCGCGCGCGAAGCTCTCGTCATCGACGAGTCCCAGCTCTTCCATGCGCTCCACCGCTTTTTCGGTGGCGTCCGGGTCGCAGGTGCGGCGCATTTTGTCACGCAGCTCCTTTTTGGAGTGACTGCGGTAGGAAATCAGCCAAAGCGCTTTTTCCTTGGCGCGCCGCTCGTTGCTCAGAGAAATCAGCCCGCGCAGCTCCTCATCGTCCAGCTCTTTTCCCACGTCCACGCGGTTTTCCAGCAGCGTCCGGGTGTCGAGCTTCACGGCGAACTCGCCGTCAATATAGACGGCGCTGAGCGATTTGCGGCACGGGCGGATATCGGTGATCCTCATTCGTCGTCAACCATCGCGTCGATGTTCGCGGAACCGCCTTCGGTTCCGTTTGCTCCGTCATCAGCGGCTTCCTCTACCTCGGTCACCTTAGCCTTGGACTTGGATTTGGCGGTGGACTTTGCGGTGGCCTTCTTGGCATAGAGCTTGTCGATATTCTGCCAGAGCTCGGTTTCAATCTGCTTTACCAGCTCGGGATCGTTGCGGAACAGCTCCTTGACCTTGTCGCGGCCCTGTCCGAGGCGCTGCCCCTTATAGCTGAACCACGCGCCCGCCTTCTGGACGACCTCCGCCTCTACCGCGAGGTCAAGCAGCTCGCCCTCGCGCGAGATTCCCTCGCCGTACATGATATCGAATTCCGCGGTCTTGAACGGCGGAGCGAGCTTGTTCTTGACGACCTTCGCCTTGGTGTGGTTGCCGACGATCTCACCGTTGACCTTGATCGCCTCACCCTTGCGGATCTCAATGCGGACGGAGCTGTAGAATTTCAGCGCACGGCCGCCGGTGGTCACCTCGGGGTTGCCGTAGACGACGCCTACCTTTTCACGCAGCTGGTTGATGAAGATGGCGACGCAGTTGCTCTTGTTGATCGCGCCCGCAAGCTTTCTGAGAGCCTGTGACATCAGACGCGCGTGCAGACCGACGTGAGAGTCACCCATCTCGCCCTCGATTTCCGCCTTGGGAACGAGAGCCGCTACAGAGTCGATGACGATGACGTCGATCGCGCCGCTTCGGATCAGACCCTCGGCGATTTCGAGCGCGTCCTCACCCGTGTCGGGCTGGGAAACCAGCAGCTCGTTGATGTTGACGCCGAGAGCTTCCGCGTAAACGGGATCGAGCGCGTGCTCAACGTCGATGAAGGCGACGTTGCCGCCGTTTTTCTGACCCTCTGCGATGCAGTGCAGGGAGAGGGTGGTTTTACCCGAGGACTCGGGACCGTAGATCTCCACGATTCTGCCGCGGGGCAGACCGCCGATGCCGAGCGCGACGTCGAGCGCGAGCGAGCCTGTGGGGATGTGTTCCACGTTCATGTGTTTATTTTCGCCGAGGCGCATCACCGCGCCCTTTCCGAATTGTTTTTCAAGCTGCTTGATAGCGGTGTCAAGTGCTGTCTGTCTGTCCATAGCCATAATTCATACCTCCGTAATACTTCTCCCGTCACGGGGAAAGGTGTTGTGTGAAACAGAGAGTTCTGATTTCGAATCTATTATAAAAGAAAATCGAGGAAAATGCAATAAAAACAGGGGCAAAAAATCGAACAAAACTTCTAAAATCAGAGCAAAGTCCCGATTATTGCCCTTTGAATTCCGCCAAAGTCGTTTTCGGTACGGATATTGGTGAAGCCGCGCGCCTCCATCAGGCGTGAAACGTATTCTGCCTGCTCCTCGCCCAGCTCAAAAGCAAGGCAGCCGCCGCTCCTGAGCTTTCCGCTCCAGTCGCGGATAATCGTTTCATAGAAATCATAGCCGCTCTCGCCGCCGTCCAGCGCCATGGCAGGCTCAAAGTGAACCTCTGCCTGCAGGTCGGGAAGCTCCGAACGTCTGATATAGGGGGGATTTGAGACAATCAGGTCAAAACAGCCGTCAGGGAAATCGTTATGGCAACGGAAAATGTCGCCCCTGACAGGGGTGACAGCAGCCTGATTGTCTTCAATATTCTTTCTTAGAAAATAAAATGCCTTCTCGCTCAGCTCGACTGCCGTCATTTCACAGTCTGACAGCTTTGAGAGAGCGACCGCGATCGCGCCGCTGCCCGCGCAGAGGTCAAGCGCCTTGGCGTGAGGCTTGCTTTTGAGATAGTCAAGACAAAGACCGAGCACCACCTCGGTGTCGTCACGGGGAATCAGCACCCCTTCGCCGACCGAGAAGGGAAAGCCGCAGAACGTCCAGCTTCCGAGAATATATTGCAGCGGTTCATGCCGCAGGCGGCGCTGTATCATGCGCTCCAGTTCCTCACGGCGGTCGAACGGCTCGCCGGCGTGCGCGAGCTGTGCCGCGCGGCTGTAGCCTGTGAGGTGCTCTATCATGCACCGCGCCTCGTAACCGGAGTTTTCAATGCCGCCCCGCTCCAATGCTTCGCGGCACTCCTGAACCGCGTCCCTCAGCATCCGCAGTTCTTCACGATATCGGAGCCGTCCTCGGGAATGACCGCCTTGATGGCTTCGATCGCGACCTCGATCATGCTGTCGTCAGGCTCCTTGGTGGTGATCCGCTGTGCCCACAGGCCGGGCGCGGCAATGATGCGGGTGAGCAGATTGTCGTGCCTGCCGCAGAGCTTGATCAGCTCGTAGCCGACGCCGCAGGTGACGGGAATAAGCAAAATCTTGAAAACAGGGCGCAGAAAAGCGATGCCGAAGGGAGCGGTGGGAATGAACAGACCGATGACAATGCCGAGAAGCAGCATGATGACCATGAAGCTGGTGCCGCAGCGCGGATGAAAGCGCGTCTGTTTTTTGACATTGGCGACCGTCAGCTCTTCTTCGTTTTCATAACAGAAAATAGTCTTGTGCTCCGCGCCGTGATACATGAACACGCGCTTCATGTCGCTGAGACGCGACACGACGACGATATAGCCCAGGAAGAGAACGATTTTCAGGACGCCCTCAAAAACGGACTTCCAAAGGCGAACCATTTCCACACCGCTCTCGGATTCACGGAAGGCAGGAACAAAGTTGCCGCAGAGGTCGAAGAGGAAGGAGGGCAAAAAGAAAAACAGTCCGATGGCGAGGGCAACGCCGAATACGGAGGCGACGACCATGAGCACCTTGACGAGCTTGTCGCCGAACTTTTCGTCCAGCCATTTCTCAAATTTGGAAGGCTCCTCCTCGATTTCGGCGCTCTCGATCGCCTTGTCGGCGGAGAGCATGAGGCTCTTGTAGCTCAGGCGCATGGAGTCGATCAGACCCGCGATGCCGCGGAGAAAGGGCAGCTTAAAAATGCTGCATTTTGAGGGAATCGTGTTAATGCTGATGTCCTCGCTGTAGATTTCGTCCTTGCCCGTGCGCACGCAGACGGTGCTTTTCTTGGGGCCGCGCATCATAATACCCTCAATAAGCGCACTGCCGCCGATTGAGGTGATTTTCTTCGTTTTTTTCGACATAACGTCTCCTTTATGAATGAAAATGTCAGTGACCGACGGCCACTGACAAGTCGGTCACAGTTTGATGTTTTTACTTTCGGGCATCGTTTTCTCCTGTCCCTCTTTGTATACGGGGAAGGTGAGGGTGACGGTTGTACCGACGCCGACGCCGCTTTCTATATTAAGGGAACCCTTGTGCAGGTTCATGATCTCGTCGGCGACGGCGAGACCGATGCCCGAGCCGCCGACCTTCTGGTTGGCTTTGTAGAATTTTTCCTTGACGTGCGGCAGATCCTCCGCGGCGATGCCGCAGCCGGAATCTGTGACGACAATTCTGATGATGTCGGGTTCATCCTTGGAGTAGATGACCTGCGCCGCGACGACGCCGCCCTTGGGGGTGTACTTGATGGCGTTGTCGAGCACATTGAGGAACACCTGGCGCAGTCGGTTGCGGTCGCCGTAGATAGGAGGAAGCACCGAGTCGTCCTCGTCGTAGAGCAGGTGGACGCCCGCCTCGGAGGCGCGCTCCTTGAGCATATAGATGGTTTCGTCAAACTCGGCGAGAATGTCGATTTTCTCGTTGATCAGCACCATTCTGCCGCTCTGGATCCTGCCGAAGTCCAGCAGCTCCTCCACGATTCCCGTCAGGCGGGAGCTTTCCTTGATGATGACGCTCATGCCGCGGTCGAAGGTACGGCGGTCGAGCGTACCGCGCTCGCTGAGCTGCATGGTTTCCGCCCAGCCCTTGATGGCGGTCAGGGGAGTGCGCAGCTCGTGGGAAACACGCGAGATAAAGTCATTTTTCATCTGCTCGGTGGTCTGCAGATCCTTCGCCATGTTGCTGACCGCGTCGCAGAGGTCGCCGATCTCGTCGTTATATTTGTGCTCCAGCTTTTCGGAGGCGGAAAAGTCTCCCTGCGCGATCTGCGCAGCCGCCTCACTGAGCCGGCGGATCGGTTTGACGATCGAGCGGATAAACAGCAGCCCCGAGGTGACAACGAGGGCGAGCATCACCATGCCGATGACGATGATCACGGCGTCCGCTATCATTATTCTGCTGTTTATCGGCTCCATGGATACGATGTAGCGAATCGCGCCGACGATCGCATCGTTTTCGTTACGGATCACCCGCGTTTCGCTCATGGCAGCCTCGCCCGAGTCGAGCCTGCCCCGCCAGAAGGCGTAGCCGTCCTCCTTCTTTTTCGCGTCCTCAAAATCGGGGATTTTTTCGGTCTCGGCGGGAACAAAGCCCGTTGAGGTGATGACGACTCTGCCGGAAGGGTTGAGAACCATCACGCCCATTTTTTCCTTCTGGTCAAAGTTTTCCACATAATCCCTCGCGGCGGCAGTGAAGTCGTTGTAGCTCGAGCTGGTGTAGCCCGGGAAAACGAGGCTCAGCTCGCTGCAGGCCGCGTTGAGACGCTGCTCCAGGCTGCTTTGAAACACGTAGGTGACAATCAGGATCAGGCTGACAACAATCAGCACGATAATGGTGGAAATCACGCTCAGGGTATTGAGCATCCACCGTTTTGTGATACCGCGAACCATTGCTGTCAGCCTCCCTTCTCTATAATACGTTCACAGCGCGGAAATCAGTTGCCCGCGTCCCACTTGTAGCCCAGACCCCAGACGGTGATGATGTGCTTGGGGTTGGACGGCTCGTCCTCCACCTTCATTCTCAGGCGGCGGATGTTGACGTCCACGATCTTATCCTCGCCCACATAGTGGTCGCCCCAAACGTGATTGAGAATGTCGATCCTGTCGAGAGCGGTGTTGGGGTTGGAGAAAAAGTATTCCATGATCTGGAACTCCACCTGCGTCAGCTCGATCATTTTGCCGTTTTTCAGCAGGGCGCGGTTGCGCAGGTTGAGAATGAACTCGCCGCTCTTCAGCTCCTCCTTGAAGTTGTTTTCGGCTCTGGACTGTGCCAGAGCGACGCGGCGGTAGAGAGAGTCCACACGGGCGAGAAGCTCGCTGGGGGAGAAGGGCTTTGCCACATAGTCGTCGGCGCCGAGCATCAGACCCGTCACCTTGTCCATCTCCTGTGTTTTGGCGGAGAGCATGATAATGCCGATGCCGCCGTTGCGGTTCCTCAGCTCCTTGCATACTTCAAAGCCGTTGATGCCGGGCATCATTACATCCAGAATGGCAATATCGAAGTCACCGTCATGCTCCTCGTACTTTTTGAGCGCCGTTTCACCGCAGTCGGCTTCCACAACGTCATAGCCGGCTCGGGTGAGGTTGATGACAACGAAATCGCGGATGGCGGCTTCGTCCTCACAAACAAGAATCTTTTTCATAATGGGTACCTCCGTGTTCAAATTCAAATCAGTCATAGGTCAGTCGGCTCAGCCCATGTCGCTGAATACCGAGAAGGATGTTTTTATTTCATCATCAGTCAGTGCGAACTGACTGTCACGTTCTGTTTCATTGCGGAAGGTGTAGGCGTAGCGGTTGTCGCGGTAGATAAGGGTATAATTGTCGGTGTCCTTGCCCTTGTCCCAGTCGGACGCCTCAAAAACGCGCACCTCAAACAGCTTCTCGTGAACCGCGCCGTCCTCCCAGCGGAAGAACTCCGTCACCTTGTCGTCGATGCGGGCGGTGTAGGAGTCTTGCTCCCAGCGCTCGGGGATGCGGATGGAAAAGCTGTAATCGAAATCGGTAACGTAATCCCCCGCGCCGTGGAGCGTTTCATCGGTCGGTTCAAAATGACAGCGCGTCACCCTGTCGGCGGTGGCGGAAACAGTCTCCGCGTCCGCGAAGGGCAGCTTTTCCACGATGGGGATCTCGATAAGCTTGTCGTTATTGATGTCTTCGGAATATACGCGGATGCCGCGCTGGGTGGGATTTTTGACCCTCTCCCGGTAGAGGGGGTTGCGCAGGACCGCGAGGTCCTGCCGGTAATAAATTATCTGCGTGCAGATCTCCTCGGTGGCGTAGGCGCCGTCAACGGCGATCCCCCTTACGCCCTCGCTGAGGTCGCCGATGACCGCGTGGCGGAACTTTACAACGCCGGGATCCATCGGTACGGAGGATTTGACATACAGCGCACGCTTGCTGTCGTCATACACCAGCATATTTGCCTTTGCCTCGTCCTCGGCGTTATAGAGCGAGAGGGTAATGATTTCGCTTTTGTCCGTTTCGTCGAGGTTGCCGCAGTAGAAGGAGGAGTAGGTCTGTCCCGAGGTGACGGCGGAGGTTTCGCCGCCGCTGTAGGTGTAGCAGGAGAGAAAATTGACGTTCGGCGTGAACGTCGTGTAGCCGACAAGGATGTCGGGGTGCTCGCTGTTGGTGACGCGCCCGAAGTCCACGCAGTCAACGTCGGTGGTTTCGGTCACAAAGTCCCCCGAGATGCTCCACTCGCCCTCGTTTTCCCGCATCACGAGCATATGCAGACGCGTGGTTTCGTCCTTGCCGCGGAAAAAAGCGATGGCTTCGGCGGTATCGTCACCGTCGAGGTCATTCATGATAATGGCGCTGCGGTAGCTGCCGTTCTTGGGGTATTTCAGCGTATAGCTGCCCTTGGCGGCATCGGAAATCAGCTTCTCGATCGCCGCTTCGTCTCCCAGTGTCTTGGGAGGTCTGAGGGCGTCCGCGAGATCGAGCTCCATAAAGCCGCAGCCGCCCGCCGAGCAGAGCAGCAAAGAGCCGAGCGCGGCAGCGATTATTCGGGATTTCAAGCCTAGGTCACCTCACAGTCCTTCCGGGCATATCAGTCGTTTGTCTTTTCGTTTTTGGCAACGCGCGCGATCAAAAACTTGATTTTGATTCCCTCGTCCGAGAACATTTTTTCGTGCTCGGTCATGATGTTGCCCTCAAAACCGCTTTGGTGCAGGTCGCGCGTGATGTAGGTGATCTCGTAGCCGCTCTCTTCAAAGTAGGCGACGCTTTCCTCAAACAGCTCGTCGTCGTCGGTTTTGAAGCGGATCTCCGCGTTCTCCGCGAGGAAGCTTTTGTACATTTCCAGCTTGCGCGGATAGGTCAGGCGGCGCTTTTTGTGTCTTGCGCGCGGCCACGGATTGCAGAAGTTGATGAAGAGTCTTTCGATTTTGTCATCGGCGGTGATGATTTTGTCAAGCTGCTCCACGTTGTAATTGACCAGAAGGAGATTGGTGATCTCATCCTGCGTCCTGCCGTTTTCCTCGAATAATTTTACGATGGTGCGCCTGCCGACGCCGAGCATATCGATTTTGATGTCCACGGCGATGATGTTTTTATCGGGGCAGCGCAGCGCGAGCTGTCCCGCGAAGCCGCCCTTGCCGCAGCCGATTTCAAGGTACAGCGGCTGCTCCTTGGAAAAGGCGGACTGCCATCTGCCGGCGTACTCCTCAGGATTTTTCACGAAGAAGTCGCAGACGCTCAGCTCAGGCTCCGCCCATTTTTTCTTTCTGATTCGCATAGTTTCACCCTATAAAAAGATTATCATCTAATTATAGCATTTTGTAACAAATTATGCAACCATAATTTTACCGTTATGAAAGGTATTTTATTTTGTCGGAATAAGACTTACATTTTGTAAACTCGGTATCGGGGAAGGCGGCTCTGAGGCGTTCCGTCAGCGGATTAATGACAATGTCTTCACTTTTGAAATGTCCCGCGTCGATTACGGCGACGCCCAGCTCGTTGGCGGCGTTGATTTCGTGATGTTTGATTTCGCCCGTGACCAGTGCGTCCGCTCCGATGGCGGCGGCGTCAAAGATTTCGGAGCCTCCCGCGCCGCTTGCGACGGCAACGGTCCTGACCGTGCCTTTTCCCTCGGTGTAGCGCAGTCCCTCGCAGCCCAGATTCTCCCTGACGCGCTCGGCGAGAGTCCGGGAAGGAATCTCCTCCTCCAGCTCGCCGAAAAACAGGCACTCGCCCAGGGGCGCCCGTCTGACCTCGCGCAGGCCGGCTGCCTGTCCGAGACAGATGTTCACGCCGAATTTCTCTCCCAGATCGAGATTGGTGTGCATACACACCGCGGCGATGCCCGCCCTCGCGAGCAGATAGGGAACAGACTGTGTTCCCAGCCTTCTGAGGGGGTGAAAGATAACGGGATGGTGGCTGATGATCAGCTCACAGCCGAGCGCAGCGGCCTCCGCCACCGCGTCGGCGTTGATGTCAAGCGTGACGAGCGCCCTGCTGACGGGCGCATCCGCGTCGCCGACAAGCAGGCCGCAGTTATCAAAATCCATGGCGTTCCCGAGCGGCGCAAAGTCCTCGAAAAATCGCAGTATCTCTTTGATGACAGTCATTTTTCGCACCTCTTTTTCAGCTTTTCCGCAAGCGCAGCAAAGCGCGCCTCTCCCTTTGCCTGCTTGAGAAGGCGTCTGATATGCCCCTCAACGAAGCGGAGATGCGTCGCGTTGTTCCCGGGATCCAGTTTCCCGAGATAGGAATATAGTTCATCGTCCGCCGCCGGCGCTCCCGTGTAGGAGACGCTGAGGACGGTGTAGCATTTGTCGGCAGCCAGACAGCAGTCCTGTCCGAGGATGGAGAAGCCGTTGGCGTTCAGCCAGCGAATCAGTTCCTCACTTCTTGTCATCGGCTGCAAAATGAAGTGTTTTTCGCTGTCGCGCGAGAAGGTGCATTCATCGAGGATGCGGGCGATCAGCTCGCCGCCCATTCCCGCGATGACAATGTCCTCCGCTTCGCCGGCGTCAATATTTTTCAGCCCGTCGCTGAGACGGGTTTCGATCCGGTCGGAAAGCCCCGCCTTCGCCACCGTCTGCGCGCCGCGTCGCAGCGGTCCGGGATTGATGTCGGCGGCGACAGCGCGCGGGGTCACGCCGTTTTGGCACAGCCACACGGGAAGATACGCGTGGTCTGTGCCGATGTCAGCGAGCTTTTTGCCCTGACGCACAAAGCTTGCGCAGAGCGCGAGACGGCTGTCGAGCTGGCTCATCTGAGCGCTTCGTTGAGCGCCTTGACAAGCGCGTCGGCGTCAGCGCCGTGAACCATGCACGCCTCTTCGATGGTCTCGCCGCGTGAGGCGGGACAGCCGAGGCAGTGCATACCGATGCTCAAAAAAAGCTGAGCGGTTTCGGGGTGCTGATCGAGAACGTCTCCGATAATTGAATTCTTAGTAATTTCCATGAGTAAAAACCTCCATATTAATGATACACTATATTATAGCACACTTTTTTGCCCTTTGTAAAGTAATGAAATCTTGCTTTACTGAGACCAGTATTTTCTGTCGAGACTTCGGTACTGAACCGCCTCCAGAACATGGATCGCGCGGATGACCTCACTCTGCTCCAGATCCGCGATCGTGCGCGATACCTTGAGGACTCTGTCATAGGCGCGCGCGGTCATTCCCAGCTTTTCAAAGGCGTTGCGCAGCACCCCTTCCGCCTCTTTGTCGATGCGGCAGAATTCGCGCAGGCGGGCGGCATCGATCCGCGAATTGCTCAGGGTTTTGCTGTTTTTGAAGCGCTCGCGCTGGATTTCCCGCGCCGCGTCAACGCGCTTTTTGATTTCCGCGGACGGCTCGGCGCTCTCCTCGCTGCGCAGCTCGTCGAACCTGACGGGCGGCACCTCCACATGGATGTCAAAGCGGTCGAGCAGCGGTCCCGAGATTCTGTGAAGATAGCGGCGGATCGCCTGCGGCGAACAGCTGCATTGGTGCGTTTCGTCACCGAAATAGCCGCACGGACAGGGGTTCATCGCCGCTGCTACCATGATGGAGCAGGGATAGGTGCAGGTCTGTCCCGCACGGGTGATGGTGATCTGATTATCCTCGATGGGCTGACGCAGAACCTCCAGTGTTTTTCTTGAAAACTCGGGAAGCTCGTCAAGAAAGAGAACCCCGTTGTGCGCGAGAGATACCTCGCCGGGGCGGATGCCGTTTGTACCGCCTCCGCCGAGCCCCACCGCCGTGACACTGTGGTGCGGAGAGCGGAACGGACGGGTGCGAACCAGCCCTTCTCCGTGCAGAATTCCCGAAATAGAGTGGATTTTGGTGGTTTCGATCATTTCCTCAAAGGTCATGTCGGGCAGAATGGAGGGCAGGCGCTTGGCAAGCATACTTTTTCCCGAGCCTGGAGGGCCGATCAGGAGTATATTGTGCGAGCCTGCCGCCGCGATCTCCATGGCGCGCTTCGCCTCATTCTGACCCATTACCTGGGAAAAATCGGGGATAAAATCGGTGCTTTCGTTCCGGTTCCCGGCAGTGGCTCTGACGGGTTCCATATCGATGATGCCGTTGAGATAGTCTTTCAGTTCAATAATGTCCTTGATCGCGTAAACGTCTATTCCGTCCACCACAGCGGCCTCGGCGCCGTTGCTGTAGGGGACAAAGATCCGGCGGATCCCCATTTCCCGCGCCTTGATAGCCATCGGCAGCACGCCGTTGACGCCGCGCAGCTCGCCGCTCAGCGACAGTTCTCCGACAAACGCACTGCTATTTGGATTGTTCCGGATATGGCCGCCGAGAAGCATGAGGTTGACGGTTATGGGCAAATCATAGATAGGCCCTTCTTTTTTGATGTCCGCGGGTGCGAGATTAAAGGTGATATGGTTCTGCGTAATGCGAAGACCGCAGTTGCGCATAGCGCTCGTCACCCTGTCCTTGCTCTCCTTGACAGCGGCGTCAGGCAGGCCGACCAGATCTATTTTCGGCATTCCGCTGACAGCGGACGCCTCCACCTCGACAGGATAGCCGTCAATGCCGCTGATTCCGAAGCTGTAGGTCTTTACTACCAAATTTCTCACGCTTTCTTCTGGAATTTCTTACATTATAGCATTTCCTGAAAGTGAATACAATGGGTAACTTGTCATCTTTGACAGATTTAGTATGAAATTTGCACAAATTAATTTTAAGTTGTATTGCAAGTTTACGAAAAGTGTAATTAGAGATTGACATTCCCATAAAACTATTGTATTATTTTGTTATGGAATATCGTTGTTATGGGGTGAAAAAGTGGGCAATGCAAATCTCTCTTACAGCACACTTTCCGATGATGTTCTTGCCGGGCTTGCCAAAGGCGGCGACGAGCGGGCGTTCAATGAACTGGTTCTGCGCTATCTGGGCAGGATCAGGCATATCGCGCGCAAATACAACGCGAGAGGCTACGAGCAGACGGACTTTGTCCAGGAGGGGCTTCTCGGTCTTTTCTGTGCCGTGAAAACCTATGACCCTGACGGTGAGCGCTCGTTCCGGAATTACGCGCTGCTGGTAGCGGAGCGCAGGTTCATCTCCGTTATCCGCAAGCAGACGGCGAGGAAGGCGGTTCCCGAGAACGCGCTGGTCGATATGGACGCCCTCGATGACGACTTCGCTGACACCGCGCGGACGCCCGAGGAGGAGCTGATGCTGCGCGAGTGTCTGGAAGCTGCGAGAGAGAAGCTCAGAAAAAAGCTTTCACCGCTTGAATTCAGGGTGTTTTCACTCTATCAGGAGGGGCTCAGCTACGAGAAAATCGCGGAGAGGCTTTCCGTTTCCCGCAAGACGGTGGATAACGCGCTGCAAAGAGCGAAAGCCAAGATCGGCAGCTTGGATATGTCCTGAACAGAATGGGCGGTGCAACTCCGCACAGGACAAAATTTTCAGTACCAAAGAGAGGTAAATCAATCATGTATGAGGACAAGACATTAGTTTGCAAGGAATGCGGAAAGGAATTCGTATTCACTGCAGGCGAGCAGGAGTTCTACGCTGAAAAAGGATTTGAGAACGAGCCCCAGCGTTGCAAGGACTGCAGACAGGCCCGCAAGAACGCGGCCAAGGCAGGTCGTGAATTCTTTGATACCGTTTGCGCAGAGTGCGGCGGTCCCGCGAGAATTCCCTTCAAGCCAATGGAAGGCAAGAGCTACTACTGCAGCGATTGCTTTGCAAAAAGAAAAGCTGATGCGGAATAATTTAATATAGATTAAATTGGTATTGGCGCAGACGGCGAGACGGAAGTCCCGCCGTCTTTTTTGCAGTTCGAAAAGTCAGAAAAAGTCAAAAATATTTTAAAATCGAGTAAACGGGAGCATTCAAGAGAAATCGGGAGTATTCGGAAGATTTGCTATTATTATCTGACTTTTATTGACTTTGACTTTCTCTGACTTTACGGCTATAATAGACTCAAAGCTCAGGAGAGCGGAGAAAGAAGGGTCAAATATGAGAATGAGTGATTTGGTTGCGCAATACATTTTAAATATGCTGGAGGCACAGGACGGCTGCGCGGAGATCCAGCGAAATGAGCTGGCAGGCTCCCTCGGCTGCGTTCCGAGCCAGATAAACTATGTGATCACCTCGCGCTTCACGCCCGAGCAGGGCTACATCGTGGAGAGCCGACGGGGCGGCGGCGGATATATCCGCATCTGCCGCGTCAATATGGACAAGGGCACGGCGATCATGCATATCGTCAATTCGGTTGGCAAAACTCTTGACAGGGCGACCGCCGAGGCGATGCTCAACAATATGCTGCAGCGCGAGATGATGCAGCTGCAGACAGCCAAGGTGATCGCGGCGGCACTGTCTGACCGAACGCTGGCAGGCGTGGAGCAGGATAAACGCGACGCGCTACGCGCGGCGCTGTTCAAAAATATGATTATCACACTCAACAACTGACGGGAGGTATATGTATGATCAGAAAATGTGACAAATGCGGCGTAGAAAACGCCAATACCCACGTAAAAACCATCATCAACGGCGAGCTGAAGGAATACGACCTCTGCTCCGCCTGCGCGCACAAGTTGGGCTACACCAATGTGTTTGCCGACATGGAAAACGATTTTTCGAATCTTCTCGGCAGCTTTTTCGGCAACGTCCTTCCCGCGCGCACACAGTCCACACGCTGCGAATTCTGCGGCTCTACCTATCCCGAAATTGCCAACACGGGTCACGTAGGCTGCGCGAACTGCTATCAGCTGTTCGCCGACAGGCTCAACCCCTCGATCGTGCGGATCCACGGCAACGCGGCACACTGCGGCAAGCACAGCAAAATCGCCTTGCAAAAGGCGCAGGAGGCGGGACAGCCGCAGCCTGAAACAAAAGAGGACAAAATCAAGCAGCTAAAGTCTCAGCTCGACGAGGCAATCAAACAGCAGGAGTTTGAAAAAGCGGCGGAGCTGAGAGATCAAATTAAGGAAATGGAGGGACAGAAATGAGTGATATCGTAATTTCAACGAGGGTGCGTCTGGCGCGCAACCTGAAGGATTATCCGTTTCCGTGCCGTCTGGGCAAGCAGGGAAGAGAAAAAGTGATCGAGAGCGTGCGCGATGCGCTGCAGGGCGGCAACAGCGCCATAGCGGGAGATTTCTCCTTCATTAAAATGAGCGAGCTGGAGCCGCAGGAGAGCGTCTCCCTGGTGGAGAAGCATCTGGTCAGCCCCGAGTTCATCAGCAGCGGCGAGGGCAGGGCTTTGCTCCTCAGCAAGGACGAGAGCATGAGTATCATGCTCAACGAGGAGGATCACATCCGTTTGCAGGTCATCAGGAAGGGACTTGCACTTGAGGAAGCCTATGACACCGCCGATAAGCTGGACACCCTGCTTGACGAGCGGCTGGAGTTTGCCTTTGACGAGAGGCTGGGCTATCTGACACAGTGTCCCACTAACCTCGGCACAGGCATGAGGGCTTCGGTGATGCTTCACCTGCCCGCCCTTGAAAAGAGCAAGGTCATCAACCGCATCAGCGGCAATCTCAGCAAGCTGGGACTGATTATCCGCGGTGCTCACGGCGAGGGCACCGAGCCGAAGGGCTCGATGTACCAGCTCTCGAACCAGATCACGCTGGGGATTTCAGAGCAGGCCGCGATCGAGAATTTGAAAAACATCACCAAGCAGCTGATCGCACAGGAGGAGCAGGCGAGGGAGCGCATCTGCGAGAGCATTGATGTGCGCGACACCATCGCGAGAAGCCTCGGCATTCTTCGCAGCGCGCTGGTGATCTCACACGACGAGGCGTTGAAGCTCCTTTCCAACGTCAGACTGGGCGTTTCCTCGGGACAGATTACCGACGTCACCGCGGAGCAGATCGACAGCCTGATGACAGCGGTGGAGCCGGCCACGCTCAGTGTGAGCCTCGGCAAAACACTCAGCCCCCGCGAAAGGGACGTGGAACGCGCGAATATGCTGCGTGAAAAGCTGAAAGGGAAAATAATCATGTAAATAAAAGAAACGAACAGGGCGCCGAAGGCGCATTTATGGAGGTGTATAGTATGTTTAACATAGAAGGATTCACTCAGAAGGCAAACAAGGCGGTCAACCTCGCGGTCAGCGCCGCCGAAAACATGGGACAGACTTATGTCGGTACAGAGCACATTCTGCTCGGTCTGGCGCAGGAGGGAACGGGAGTCGCCGCCGAGGCGCTCAAGGCGTGCGGACTGAACGCCGCCGATCTGGAGACGCAGATCCGCAATACGGGAACAGGTTATCCCACCAAGCTTTCGCCCAACGCCTTTACACCGCGCACCAAGAGGCTGCTGCAGACCGCTGTCGCCTTTGCGTCACGCACGGGCGGCTACGTCGGCACCGAGCATATCCTTCTCGCCGTTCTCTATGAGAAGGACAGCTACGCCTACAGCTTTCTGCGGGAGATGGGCGTGGATATCAACCGCCTTGCCGAGAGCCTTCAGGGCTCCTTCGGCGGACAGAACGCGCAGGGCGGCAGTCCGCAGTCAGGCGCGGAGGGAGGCGGCTCAGGCTCCGATTCCGCGCTGGAAAAATTCGGCAGGGATCTGACCCGTGCGGCAAAGAACGGGGAGATCGATCCCGTCATCGGCAGGGAAAAGGAAATCGAGCGCGTGATTCAGATTCTCTCACGCCGCACTAAGAACAACCCTGTCCTGATCGGCGAGCCGGGCGTCGGCAAAACCGCTGTCGCGGAGGGACTGGCGCTCGAGATCTCCAAGGGCAATGTCCCCGAGATCCTGCGCGACAAGCGCGTCGTTACCCTCGACCTCACGGGAATGGTCGCCGGCGCGAAGTACCGCGGCGACTTTGAGGAGCGCATCAAGGCGGCGATCGACGAGGTGAAACAGAGCAAAAATACCATTCTCTTCATCGACGAGCTGCACACCATCATCGGCGCGGGTGCGGCGGAAGGCAGCGCGGACGCGGCGAATATTTTGAAGCCCTCCCTCGCGAGAGGTGACTTCCAGGTCATCGGCGCGACGACGCTCAACGAGTACAGGAAATACATCGAGAAGGACGCCGCGCTGGAGAGACGCTTCCAGCCCGTCAAGGTCGGCGAACCGACACAGGAGCAGGCGGTCGCGATCCTCAGAGGACTGCGCGACAAGTACGAGGCGCACCACAAGGTGAAGATCACCGACGAGGCGATCGAGGCGGCGGTCAAGCTCTCCTCGCGCTACATTGCCGACCGCTACCTTCCCGACAAGGCGATCGACCTGATCGACGAGGGCGCGTCCAAGGTACGCCTCGCTTCCATGACCTCTCCCGATAACATCAAGGAGCTGGAGCAGACGCTCGAGCGCTATGAGCAGGAGAAGGCGAGCGCGGTCAACGAGCAGGATTTTGAGCGCGCGGCAAAGCTCAGAGATGAGCAGAGGGAGGTGCAGAAACGCCTCGATGAAGCGCGCAAGAGCTGGAAGGAAAGACAGAAGGACAGCTGCGGCGAGGTAGACGCGGAGGTCATTGCGAGAATCGTCTCCGATTGGACGGGCGTACCCGTGGTACAGCTCACCAAGGAGGAGGGCGAGCGGCTGCTCAACATGGAGAAGGTGCTCCACGAGAGAGTGGTCGGTCAGGACGAGGCTGTCACCTCCATTGCCAAGGCGATCCGCCGCGGCAGAGTGGGCCTGAAGGATCCCAAGAGACCCGTCGGCTCCTTTATCTTCCTCGGTCCCACTGGTGTCGGCAAGACCGAGCTGTGCAAGGCGCTGGCGCAGGCGATGTTCGGCGATGAAAACGCCATGCTCCGCCTTGATATGTCCGAGTATATGGAGAAGCACACCGTGTCGAAGCTCATCGGCTCACCGCCCGGATATGTCGGCTTTGACGAGGGCGGTCAGCTCACCGAGAAGGTGCGCAGAAAGCCCTACTCGGTCGTCCTCTTCGACGAGATCGAGAAGGCGCATCCCGATGTGTTCAATATGCTTCTGCAAATCCTTGAGGACGGCAGACTGACCGACTCCCAGGGCAGGACGGTGGATTTCAAGAATACCGTGATCATCATGACCTCCAACGTTGGCGCCAGACTGATCACCGAGCATCAGAACGCTCTCGGCTTTGTGCAAAATGAGGAGAAGGAGGAAAAGGACACCAAATCCCTTGTGCTCGCGGAGCTGAAGAAGGTGTTCCGTCCCGAGTTCCTCAACCGCGTGGACGATATCATCGTGTTCAACAAGCTCACGCAGGACGAAATTAAGGAGATCGCCTCCAAGATGCTCGACACCCTCTCGCAGCGGCTCAAGGCAATGGATATCACCATCACCTTCACCGACGCGGCAGTCACCGCGATCGCCGACAAGGGCTTTGACGACGCCTACGGCGCGAGACCTCTCCGCCGTGCGATCCAGAGCGAGATCGAGGACACCCTCTCCGAATATATCCTCGACGGCAAGGTGCAGGCGAATCAGAAGGTTGTCTGTGACTTCGCCGACGGAGGGTTTGATTTCAAGACAGAATAATACCAAATAAGAGAATCCCGGTCTGATATTCAGGCCGGGGTTTTGTTGACACGGCAAGCTCGGTGTGCTATGAAAAAACTATAGATTTGTCGTTTTTTATTGTCGGGAGGGCTTTCCGTGG
>ONSE01000155.1 GCA_900320415.1 uncultured Eubacteriales bacterium | reverse complement strand
CGGCTCGGGTAAATCAACTCTTACCCACGCTAAGCACGGCGGCAAGTATGAGATTAAGGTTCTCCACGACGACGCGTTCATCATCAATACAGACACCTGCGCTTCTATCGCGATTGAGCCGACATACTTTGACAAGACAGCCGACTATCCCACAGGCTGCCCCGACAACAAGTACCTGCTCACTGTTCAGAACTGCTCCGCTACCCTCGACGAGGACGGCAAGGTGCAGATCGTTACCGAGGATATCAGAAACGGCAACGGCAGAGCGATCAAGTCCAAGCTCTGGTCTCCCAACCGCGTTGACAAGATCGAGGCTCCCGTAAACGCTATCTTCTGGATTATGAAGGATCCCACCATTCCTCCCGTTGTCAAGCTCAAGGGCGCGGCTCTCGCTTCCGTCATGGGCGCGACCCTCGCGACAAAGCGTTCCTCCGCGGAAAGACTGGCTCCCGGCGTTGACCCCAACAAGCTCGTTGTGGTTCCCTACGCCAACCCCTTCCGCACCTATCCCCTCGCGAACGACTACGCGAAGTTCAAGAAGCTCGTTGAGGAAAAGAACGTTGACTGCTACATCGTCAACACAGGCGACTTCATGGGCAAGAAGGTTCAGCCCAAGGACACCCTCGGCATCCTCGAGGCTATCGTAGAGGGCACCGCGGACTTCAAGAAATGGGGTCCCTTCTCCGACATCGAGATCATGGATTGGGAGGGCTTTGTTCCCGACATGAACGATGCTGACTATGTCGCTCAGCTCAAGGCGAGAATGAACGACAGAGTCGCTGAAATCCAGGCGTTCGCCACCGAAAAGGGCGGCTATGACAAGCTTCCCGACGAGGCTCTCGAGGCGATCCAAAAGGTCGTTGACGAGCTTAACTAAGCAATACCCCTTACGCGTTTCACGGCGCGGCGGCTGAGGCTGCCGCGCCTTTTCCTTTGCGCAAAAGGAAACACCGCTGCCTTCGCAGCGGTGTCTTTATTTCACTTCAAACGCATAATCCCTTGTGATGAAATGACGGAATTCCGTGTTCCTTTCAAAATCCTCCGTCAGAAAAAACTCGGGATAGATCGTCAAGCCCTCGCAGTCGTCGAGGTCGATCCAGGTGAGGTACTCGCCCGCGGGGCCGCCGTCCGTACGGCTGCCGTCCGCGATGTGCCGCAGCCTTTCATCAGGCTTGAGTGTGAAAAAGCAGGAGACCTCGTGAAACGGCACGCCGCCGTCGTCCGTGAAGAAGTTTTCGTGGATACAGGCGAGGCGGTCAACCTCGCAGTCGATGCCCGTTTCCTCTCTGACCTCACGCTTTACCGCGTCCGTCAGACTTTCGCCCAGCTTCACCCTGCCGCCGACGGAATAGTAAAACCGCCGTTTTTCCTGCGGATTGCGCGCCATCAGGATTTTTCTGCCGTCTGTAATGATCACTCCCACGCGGAAGTTGAACTTGCCGCGCTCCGTGAGAAACGTACAGTCCATCTGCCCTGCCTCCTATTCCTCGAACAGAGGGGTGGAAAAATATCTCTCAGCAGTGTCGGGAAGCACCGTCACCACTGTCTTGCCCTTTCCGAGCTTTTTGGCGAGCTTGAGAGCCGCCGCAACGTTGGTGCCGCCCGAAATGCCGCACATCAGACCTTCCTCGCGCGCCAGCCTCTTGGCGGTGCTGAGCGCCTCCTCGTCGGTGACGACGTAGATCTCGTCGTAAATATTGCGGTTGAGGATGTCGGGGATAATGCCGTCGCCGATGCCCATCTGCAGGTGGGTGCCGATGGTGCCGCCCGCGAGGATCGCCGCGTTCTCCGGCTCCACCGCCCAGATCTCGATGTCGGGATACTGCGCCTTGAGCACCTCGCCGATGCCCGTGATCGTGCCGCCCGTGCCGATGCCCGAGCAGAAGCCGTCGATCGGATTGGCGCACTGCTGCATGATCTCAAGCGCGGTGTATTTTTTGTGCGCCTTGACGTTGTTGATGTTCGCGAACTGCTGGGGCACAAACACCCTGCTGTCCTTCTCCTTCATCTTCAGCGCCGTGCGCAGGCACTCGTCAATGCACGCGCCGATGTCGCCCGCGTCGTGGATCAGCTTGACCTCCGCTCCGTAGTGACGGATCAGCTTACGGCGCTCCTCGCTCACGGAGTCGGGCATGACGATGATCGTGCGGTAGCCCCTGACCGCGCCCACGAGCGCGAGTCCGATTCCCTGGTTGCCGCTGGTCGGCTCGACGATAATGCTGTTCTTGTCGATCAGCCCTTCCTTTTCCGCCTGCAAAATCATGTTCAGCGCCGTGCGCGTCTTGATGGAGCCGCCCACGTTGAGCGCCTCGAATTTCACCAGAATCTCGGCGCTGTCCGCGTCGGGCATACGGTTCAGGCGGATCAGCGGCGTCTGTCCCACCGCTTCCAATACGTTGTCGTAAATCATTCTTGCACCTTCTTATCGGAAATACCTATATATTATACCTGAAATCGGGCGCAAATGAAATATGAATACTGCCTAAAATCACAGCGTGAAAACTGTGTAATCTCATCATTTCACGCTGCGGCGCCGGTATCGTTGACATATATCGCAGCTT
>ONSE01000006.1 GCA_900320415.1 uncultured Eubacteriales bacterium | reverse complement strand
TTCTCTCATGTGTGAATTTTTGTATTATTTATACAAGCTGAAAAACAGATAATTATTCACATTCACAACACTTTTTGATTTCTGAAAAATCCGATGTTTTTTCATCCATCAACCTGACCAAAACTTTTCATCAAAATAAGTACACTATGCACAAATAAATTAGAACAGGAACGGTTTTACTTGACAAAATCACATTTCTGTGAGATAGTATTGTAGTGCAATATGATGTATGGGAAGCCACCCCCGAACCGCCCTATGGTTTTCGGGGTGTTTTTTCGGACATACCGCTTTAGCCATTTAAATCGTAAAAAACAAAGGAGTTTCATATTATGCCTATCACTGAGCTTCTCACCAGAAACGCGACATACTTTAAAAATGACGTCGCGCTGGTGGAAATCAATCCCGAGGTAAAGAACGTCCCCCACGTCACATGGAGAGAGTACAATCTCATTGAGGCGGCACGCGGCGGCGCGTTCCGCAAGCAGCTGACCTGGGGCGAGTTTGATATTCAGGCGAACCGCTTTGCGAATCTTCTTCTCACCAGAGGCATCCGCAAGGGCGACAAGGTCGCTATCCTGCTGATGAACTGCCTGGAGTGGCTGCCAATCTATTTCGGCATCCTCAAGGCGGGCGCGGTGGCGGTGCCCCTCAACTTCCGCTACACCGCGGAGGAAATCAAGTATTGTCTTGAAAAATCAGATTCCGACTTTCTGGTGTTCGGCCCCGAGTTTATCGGCAGAGTGGAGGAGATCCACGACAGAGTGCCGCGCATCAAGGACTTTTTCTATGTGGGCGACGAGTGCCCCAGCTTTGCCGACAGCTATGAGAAGATGATTTCCTACTGCTCCTCCCAGTCGCCCAGCATCTACATCACCGACGAGGACGACGGCGCGATCTACTTCTCCTCCGGCACAACGGGCTTCCCGAAGGCGATCCTTCACGCCCACCGCAGCCTGACACATTCCGCAAAGGTGGAGCAGGCGCACCATCATCAGACAAAGGACGATGTTTTCCTCTGCATTCCGCCGCTCTATCACACGGGCGCGAAAATGCACTGGTTCGGCAGCCTGCGCTCGGGCAGCAAGGCAGTGCTGCTGCGCGGTGTCAGCCCCGAATGGATCATCCGCTGCGTCAGCGAGGAGCGCTGCACCATCGTGTGGCTGCTGGTTCCGTGGGCGCAGGATATTCTTGACGCGATCGACAGCGGCAAAATCGACCTCAACAACTTCGAACTGAGCCAGTGGCGCCTCATGCACATCGGCGCGCAGCCCGTTCCTCCCACCCTGATCAAGCGCTGGAAGGCGATCTTCCCGCACCACGACTACGACACCAACTACGGTCTGAGCGAGAGCATCGGTCCCGGCTGCGTCCATCTCGGCATCGAGAACGTCAGCAAGGTCGGCGCGATCGGCATTCCCGGCTACAAGTGGGAGGTCAAGATCGTGGACGAGCGCCGCAATGAGGTCACCGACGGCGTCGGTGAGCTTGCGGTCAAGGGTCCCGGCGTCATGAAGTGCTACTACAAGGACGTCAAGGCGACCGAGGAGGTCCTCGACAGCGAGGGCTGGCTCTACACGGGCGACATGGCGGAGCGCGACGCCGACGGCTTCATCTACCTGGTTGACCGCAAGAAGGACGTTATCATCACGGGCGGCGAGAACCTTTATCCCGTCCAGATCGAGGACTTCCTGCGCGCCCACAGCGCCATCAAGGACGTGGCGGTCATCGGACTGCCCGACCCGCGTCTCGGAGAAATCGCCGCGGCGATCATCGAGGTCAAGGAGGACTGCACGCTCACCGAGCAGGAGGTCAACGACTTCTGCATGGAGCTGCCGCGCTACAAGAGACCGCGCAAGGTGATCTTTGCCAAGGTGCCGCGCAACCCGACGGGCAAGATCGAGAAGCCCGTTCTCAGAAAAATCTACTGCGGCGAAAGCGTTGTCGCCCAGCAGAATGAAATCAAGTTAAAATAAGTGGTTTGCCGTGCTCCCTGACGGCAGCACGGCGGCTCACTCTAACAGGGGGTAATAAAATTGGTATTGAAAATCATCATGTTGGTGCTGTTTTTCGGCGTTATGGTCGGCGTTGGCGTTTATTGCCGCAAAAACGCGACGGACGTCAACGGCTTCGTTCTCGGCGGCAGAAGCGTCGGTCCGTGGCTGACCGCCTTCGCCTACGGCACCTCCTACTTCTCGGCAGTCATCTTCATCGGCTACGCGGGACAGTTCGGCTGGAAGTACGGTATCGCCTCCACCTGGATCGGTATCGGAAACGCCCTGATCGGCTCGTTCCTCGCGTGGGCGATCCTCGGAAGACGCACGCGCATCATGACGCAGCACCTCAACTCGGCGACCATGCCCGAGTTCTTCGGCAAGCGTTTTGACAGCAAGGGCCTCAAAATCGGCGCCTCCATCATCGTGTTCATCTTCCTCATTCCCTACACCGCCTCGCTTTACAACGGTCTTTCCCGTCTGTTTGAGATGGCGTTCGGAATCCCCTACGTCTGGTGTATTGTCGCGATGTCCGTCCTGACAGGTATCTACGTCATCGCGGGCGGCTATATGGCGACCGCTATCAACGACTTCATCCAGGGTATCATCATGCTCATCGGCATCGTGGCGGTCATCGCGGCGGTGCTCGGCTCCCAGGGCGGCTTCACCGAGGCACTCAAGGGTCTTGCGCAGGTGACTGACGAGTCTGTCAGCGATATGCCCGGCGCGTTCAACTCCTTCTTCGGCCCCGATCCGCTCAACCTGCTCGGCGTCGTCATTCTGACCTCGCTCGGCACCTGGGGACTTCCCCAGATGGTGCAGAAGTTCTACGCCATCAAGCACGAGAAGGATATCCGCAAAGGCACCGTCATCTCCACCGGCTTCGCCGTCATCGTGGCGGGCGGCTGCTACTTCCTCGGCGGCTTCGGCAGACTCTTCGACGTTGACGTCAAGACAAACGGCTTTGACGCCATCATTCCCACCATGCTCTCCACCCTGCCCGACCTGCTGATCGCGGTGGTCGTCATCCTGGTGCTTTCCGCCTCGATGTCCACCCTCAGCTCGCTGGTTATCGCGTCCTCCTCTACCCTGACGATCGATCTGCTCAAGGGCAACATCGTCAAGAAGATGGACGAGAAAAAACAGGTTCTCCTGATCAGGATCTTCGTCGTTGTGTTCATCGCCATCTCCGCGTTCATCGCCATCTATCAGACGCAGAGCCAGAACGAGAGCGTCAAGTTCATCGCGCAGCTCATGGGCGTGTCCTGGGGTGCGCTGGCAGGCGCGTTCCTCGCTCCCTTCCTCTACGGTCTGTACTGGAAAAAGACCACAAAGCTCGCCTGCTGGGTCAGCTTCATCTTCGGCGCAGGCATTATGACCCTCAACCTCTTCTTCCGCTCCTTCTTCCCCGCTCTGCTCCAGTCGCCCATCAACTGCGGCGCCTTCGCGATGCTCGCGGGACTGGTTCTGGTGCCTCTGGTGAGCCTGATCTCTCCCAAGCCCCAAAAGAGCCTGGTGGACGACGCCTTCGCCTGCTATGAGAAGCGCGTTCCCGCCGCGCAGAAGCGCTCGCTCGACTAAGGAGAAGCTACATGAAAAAGCCGTTACGCAGAATGATCCATTTGCTCATCCATACGGGCGCCGTCAAGATATTCTTTGCCTATCTGGCTGTCATCGCGGCAGGCGGCGTGCTGACATGGATTTTTGAGCCGCAGGTCAACAGCTTCGGTGACGGACTGTGGTTCTGCTTCGTCGCCTCCACCACCATCGGCTTCGGCGATATCACCGCCGTGACCATACCCGGGCGGATCGTGATCGTGATCATCACAGCCTGCGGCATTCTGACTACGGCGATGGTTCCCGGCGTGGTAGTCGCTTACTACACGGAGTACGTCCGCGCGAAGGAAAAAGACACCGCGTCCACCTTTCTCGAAAAGCTGGAAAAGCTTCCGGAGCTGAGCAAAGAGGAGCTTGAGGAGCTGTCCGAACGCGTCAAACGGTTCAGTAAAAAATACAAATAGCACAGCGCGCCGTCATCATCCGACGGCGCGCTTTTGGCGCAAGCAAGTTTATTGTTGAAAACAACGCTTTTCTGTGCTACAATGGTGACATTATGAAAAAAGAGAAAAAATCAACACGCAACAAAACCATCGACCTCAGCGTAGAGGAAGGCAAGGCGTATCTCGAGCGGTGCATTTCCATCGGCAGCAAAGCAGGCATAGACGAAATCACGGATAAAACGATCTTAGGGGATACCTTTTCCGTCATGCCGCTGCTGCCGGAGGGGTTTGCCGATCTGATCATCGTTGACCCGCCCTACAACCTCACCAAGGACTTTCACGGCTCACGGTTCCGCGAAACCACCGAGACGGAGTACCTCGCCTATACGCGCCGCTGGATGGAAATGGCAGGGCGGCTTTTGAAGGACAGCGGCACGATGTACGTCTGCTGCGACTGGCGGTCGGGAATCGTTATCGGTCAGGCGCTCGCGGAGCGTTTCATCATCCGCAGCCGCATCACCTGGCAGCGCGAAAAAGGCAGAGGCGCCTCGCACAACTGGAAAAACAGCATGGAGGATATCTGGTTTGTCACCAAGTCCGACGATTACACCTTCAACACCGACGCGGTGAAGATCCGCCGCAGGGTGATCGCACCCTACCGCGTGAACGGCAAACCCAAGGACTGGGAGGAAACGCGGGAGGGAAACTTCCGCAACACCTGTCCCTCCAACTTCTGGGACGATATCTCCGTCCCGTTCTGGTCGATGCCCGAGAACACCGCCCACCCCACGCAGAAGCCCGAGAAGCTGCTGGCGAAGCTCATTCTCGCCTCCTCCCGTGAGGGAGACATCGTCTTTGACCCCTTCCTCGGTTCCGGCTCCACCTCCGTGACCGCCAGGAAGCTGGGCAGACATTTTGTCGGCATCGAGCAAAACGAGCAGTATTGCGTCTGGGCGGAAAAACGCCTCGCGGACGCCGAAAAAAACAAAACCATCCAGGGCTATGAGGACGGCGTTTTCTGGGAGCGCAACGCCAAAAACAAGTAGAGGACGCGAAGCAACGGAGCCGCACGGGCTCCGTTTTCCTTTTACCGCGCGGGAAAGGGCAGCTTGACAATGCCGATTTTTGGCTTAAATACTGATGTAAAGCAGCTCTTTCTTTACATTTGCGAGGAGTTGGGATATACTTGAGACAACAAACAAGGGAGGTGAGCTTATGGGATGGCTGTTAATCGTACTGCTGATTCTCGTCGCGATTATCACGGTCGCGGCAATCCGTAACAGGAACCACGACTACCGCATGGGTTCGGGACTGTTCAAGAACAGCGAATACAATCTGGACGAAAAGGACGAACTGTCCGACAAGGAATACTATGACAGAGACGGTTTAATGAAGTGAGGTGTGCTCCATGACCTTCGGACAAAATTTACAGGAAAACCGCAAGCGCCTGAAGCTCTCGCAGGAGGCGCTTGCCAATCAACTATATGTCACGCGTCAGAGCGTCAGCCAGTGGGAGAACGACAGAACCATGCCGTCGGTCGATCTGCTGCTCAAGCTCAGCGAGATTTTTGACACCTCTGTGGACGCGCTGCTCGGAAAGCCCGAAACGGAAAGCATTCCGCAGCCTGCCGCTCAGGCGGATATTCTGCGCGACAGGCGTAAAATCAGGGACGCCATGCGCTATTATCTCGCCACCACGACCGTCGTGCTTTTTTCGCTGGCGGTTCTGACCCTCGGCATCGCCGCGGTCCTTTCCCTTTTCAACGGTAACATCTATTCTCCCGAGCTAACGGCACGCCGCAGTGACATGATAAACGTTTATCCGATAAACGTTTACCTTTATCTCTTTTACGCCGCTGCCTGCGCCGCTGCGGGAACCGTGACGCTTGTCCTCAGAATCATCGCCTCACGGAAGGCCGTCCGCTTCGGAAGCGGACACAGCAGCCGCCTGCGCTTCTTCTATGACCACATGGAAATCATGGAGGACGGTGCGGAGCCGCTCAGTCTGTTCTATCCCAACATCAAGAGGATTACGGAAACCGACAGCTACTTTGTTTTCACCATGCAGAACCGCGCGCGGCTCTGCATTGAAAAAAGCGCGGTGGAGGGCAGTGCCGAGGAGCTGGGAAAGCTGCTGAAAACCTCCAAAAGGTACGTCAGCCGCAGCCTTTACACCGTCCCCGCACACGCGGGCACCGTCAAAAGATGCCTGCTGCGGTGCTTCCGCGACTTTCTCTTCACTGCGACCTTCGCTCTCCCCTCGCTGACCTCCCTGATTTTCGCGCTTCTCTGCTTCATCCTCACGGGACATCAGGCGGCGCGCGTCCTGATCTGGCTCGTACCGTTCCTCGCCGCAGCAGCGGAAACCGCGCTGGGCATCGTGTTCACCCTGCGCCATATCAAGGCAAAGCGCATGATCATCGCGGGCGGCGTCATGCTGCTCCTGCTGGTTCCCTTCAACTTAGTTTATCACGTGAATCCGCTGTACCGCTGGCAGGATGACCGCATCACCGCAGAGGATTTTCAGGATTACATGGAGGCGCACGGTCTGATTGTGGATAACACCATCAAGGGCAGACAGGAGACTTTTATCACGTCATGCCTGACCGCGCATCCCGCCAACAACGCCTATGAGATCCGCTTCATGGAATTCGACCGCCACAGCGGTGACTACGGGCTGTTTTCAGCGCACAAGACCTGCGGCGGCCTGTTCTCGGAAATCTACTCCATGCCGCGCCGCAATACCGTTTACACAAGCTATGATCTCGGCTTCAAAAAGTTCTTCACCGAGAACACCAACACGCACTACTCCTATGTTTCCCTCAACGAGTACAGCATCATCTGCTTCACCGTCGACCCAGAAAAACAGGGGGCGGTGCAGGAGGTCCTGCACGACTGGGAGCTGCAGCGTCCGTACTGATCAAGGTAAAAATAAACCCCCATGCGCCGCGGCGCATGGGGTTTGCTTATTCTTCTTCGTTTATTTCAAGCTCCTTGTCCTCGAGCCTTTTTATCTCCTTCTTGTTGAACGCGTCATAAATCAGCGGAACAATATAGAGCGTCATGACGGTTGCGTAGAGCAGACCGCCGATGCAGACGATCGCGAGCGGCTGCATCATTTCCGCGCCCGTGCCGATGCCGAGCGCCATGACGGACAGGCCGAGCACCGTGGTGAGCGCCGTTATGAAGATCGGGCGCATTCGGGTCTTGCCCGCCTCCACAATCGCCTCCACGCGCTCCATGCCGTCCAGACGGAGGACGTTGATATAGTCCACGAGCACGATACCGTTGTTGACGATGATACCGCAGAGCATGACGAAGCCGAGCATGGATACCACGCTGACGTCAAAGCCCGTGAGCAGCAGTCCGAGGAAGCCGCCCGTGAACGCCAGAGGAATCGTAAACATGATGATAAAGGGCGATTTCAGGCTCTGGAACTGCGCGACCATGATCAGGTAAATCATGATGACGCCCAGCAGCATCATCAGCGCCATCTGTTTCATTGCCTCCATCGTCGCCTTGTTGCTGCCCTCGAAGGACATGGCGCAGCCCGGCGGAAGGTCATAATCCTCCAGAAGCTGTTTCGCATCGTTGGTCGCCGCGGTCAGGCTGTAGCCCTCGGCGACGGTGCCCGTCACCGTCAGGTTGCGCTTCTGGTCGGTATGGCGGATAACATCCATCGTTTCCGTGCGGTCGATATCCGCCACGGAGGAGAGCGAGGTCTTGTGCTCCTTGCCCTCGCTGTCCTGGTAGGTCAGGTCGATGGTGCCGACGGTGTCGGCAGTGACCTTCCTGCTGTCATCCTTGACGATGACCACGTCAATACTCTTGCCGCCCTCAAAGCGCAGGGTGGCGGAGGTCTTTTCCGCCGCGACCGCTGCGGCGACCTGCTGGAACACCTGCGCGACGGTGAGCTTTTTCTCCGCGGCGCGGTACCTGTCAACCGTCACCTTGATTTCGGGTGAGGTCGCTCCCATGCCGCTGTCGGATTGCGCGATGCTGTCCAGCTCTCCGAGCTTCTCCGCTATCTCCTTTGCGGTGGTTTGCAGAACTGTCAGATCCTCGCCCGTCAGGCTGATGGATACGTTCTCGTCACCGATCAGGGCGGACATCGAGCTCGTGGAGCTTCCGCCGACGGTTACAGTGCCGCCCACTCCGTCGAGATCCTCCTCGAGACGCTTGTTCAGCTCCGCGCTTTTCTTGAGGGCGTTTTCCTTGAGCACGCCGTAAGCCATGACGCTGCCCGCGTCTCCCGACGCGCCGCCCATCGAAAGTCCCATCATACTCATGGAACTGCCGACCGTCACGCCGACGGTCTCAAACTCCTCATATCCGGACATGATATCTTTTAACTCCTCGGCAACCGCGACGGTGTCCTCAAAGGTGGCGTTATCGTCCAGCTGCACCGTCACCTGCACCTCCGTGCTGCCCATGGAGGGCATGAAGCTGAAGCCGCGGGCAAAGGTGCCGAGTCCGCTGCCGACGAGCAGTCCGAGCACCACGAACAGCGAAACGAGCTTGTGGCGCAGGACAAAGCGCAGTGTCTTGTCATAGAAGCCGAAGATTTTACCCTCTCCGCTCTTTTGGCTGCCGCGGATCGTGCGCAGCATCCGCTGGCTCATGGCGGGCACGAGCGTGAGCGCCACAATCAGGCTGGCTATCAGCGAATAGCCGATGGTGAGGGACATATCCACAAAAATCTGCCGCGTGATGCCCTCGACAAAAACAATGGGCAGGAATACGCAGATCGTGGTCATAGTGGACGCCGCGATCGCGCCCGCGACCTGTTTCGCACCGCTGACCGCCGCCGCGGGAGCGGAATATCCCTTGGCGCGCAGGCGGTAAATATTCTCAATGACGACAACGGAGTTATCCACCAGCATACCGACGCCGATAGCGAGTCCCGAAAGGGAGATCATGTTGAGGGTAACGCCGCTGAAATACATCATGACGATCGCGAAAATCACGCTGACGGGAATCGAGCAGGCGACGATCAGGGTAGGCTTGATATCCCTGAGGAACAGGAACAGAATGATGATCGCAAGTCCCGCTCCCATCAGAAGGTTTTGCAGGACACCGTTGATGATGATGGCGATGTAGTCGCCCTGGCTGTAGAGATTTGTAAAGCTCAGCCCGTCGTGCGCCTCGGAGAGCGCCTTCATCCCGGCGTTGATATTCTCACAGACGGTGGAGGTGGCGATATCGCTCTGCTTCTGGAAGCTGAGGATCACACCGTCGTTTCCGTTGATTTTGGAATACAGCTCATCCGCGTTATTGGTGACGAAGATATCCGCCACGTCGCTGAGACGGACGGTGCCGATGCCGTCGATGCCCGTATCAAAGAGCACCAGATCGGTCAGCTCCTTTTCCCCTCTCACCTCGTCGCCCACGCGCACCATGTAGCGGTTGCTGTTATCGTCTGTGACATAGCCCGCGGGCATGGAAAAGCTCTGGGCGGTAAGAATGGCGGAAACGTTGTCGAGCGTCACCTTGCCGCCCATATCCGCCGCGCCCTTCGCCTCTTTTTTCTTGTCGGCAAGCTGCTCGAGGTTGGAGTCGATCTCCTTCTGCGCCGCGTCCAGCTGTGCCGCTGCGGCGGTTATCTCGCTCTGCTTGGCGGTGAGAGCGGCGACCGCGGAGGACATCTGAAAGTCCGCGCTGCTCTGCTGCTGACTGATGGTGGCGAGCGCCTGACTGACGGTGAGCGTCTGGTCGTCCAGACCGCCGATCGCCGCATCGAGCTGCTCCATGCCGCTTTCAATCTGCGCGATGCGGCCGCTGATTTCCCTGAGCATATCGTCCAGGTTGGGAAGGCTGGTGCCCAGCTCCGAAAGCCTTTCCCCCAGCTCCGCGATGGAGGTCTCCAGCTGCTCCAGCGCTGTTTCCGCCGCCGTCAGCGCGGGCTCCAGCGCGTCTCTGCCGATGCCGAAGGGCTCCAGCGCGCGGTCGATCTCCCCGAGGGCGGCGTTGAGCTCCTCCCTCCGCTCGGCGGTGGTCTCGGGATTTGTCAGATCCGCAAGTATCGCCTGATAGCGTTCGTTTATTTTTTGAAGAGCCCCGCGCCTTTCATTCAGCTCCTGCCTCTGTCCGATCAGGTCGTCATAGGTCGCCTTGATGGAAATCAGCGCGTTATAGGTCATCTCCAGCACCTGCTTGGTCTGCGCGAGCGACGCCTTCTGATCAAGAAGCTCCATCTTGGCGGAGAGAAGCTTGGTTTTTCCGTCGTCCGCCTGCGTCTGCGCCTCGGCGAGCTGTCCGCCCACCAGCGCCTGCTGGCTGCCGATCTCCTCCAGCGAGGAAGAAATCGCCGCGGCCCCCTCCTCGGCGGCGGAGACATTCTTCTCCATCTCCGACTTGGCTTCCTTCAGCTTATCCTCCGCGTCGGCAAACTGGTTGTCGAGGGCGGCGGCTATTTTTTTATTGAGCTTGTCGAGCTTGGTCTGGGAAAGGAGGATGTTCTCCTGCTCCGTGAGCAGACCCTTGTCGGAAACGGAGGCGACGCCGTCCACTCCCTCCAGCTTGGGCAGCACCTCCTGGCTGACAAACTCAGAGATGCCCAGTCTGTCCTTGCCCTCGAAATCCACCGCCGTCATGGCGACGGGCAGCATATTCGGGTTGATCTTGAGAAGATAGGGCGTTCCGATGCGCTCGTTCTTCCACGCGTCGGATACCGCGTCGAGCGAGGTGCGCATATCCACCGTGGCAGTGTCCATGTTGGTGCCGTCCTCAAACTCAATCAGCAGCATGGAGTAGTTCTCCGCCGACTGGGAGGTGATTTTCTTGACGCCGTCAACCGTGGAAAGCGACTGCTCCAGAGGCTTCGTGACCTCCGACTCCACCACCTCGGGCGTCTGCCCCGCGTAGGGCGTCATAATGACCGCGTAAGGCAAATCAAGGTTTGGCAGCAAATCGGGCGTCATCCTGGAAAACGACACAATGCCCAGAACCAGAACAAGCACCACCGCGACAAACACGGTCATGGGTCTTTTTACACTGAATTTTGATATCATAAATTCCCCCGTCGTCGGGAAATGCTTTCCCCGAATTATTTGAATGCGCCCTGCCTGATGATATCGAGCTTGCGCGCAAACTCGCGCTTGACCGACTCGATGCTCTCATCCTCGGCGTAAATCTTGAACACGGCGCTGCGGATGATGCCGTTGAGGATCTGCTGCAGGGCGATGACGTCCTCATCCTCCGGGAAACGGAGGTTATCGCGCGAATAGCTCGACGTAAACGCCGTGAACTCGTCGCAGCCCTTGAAGCGGTTCACCATGTACTCGGAAATCAAGCTGTCGCTCACGCGCATATTTTTTACGATGTTGCACAGGATACTGCGCTGCTCCTCGTCCCTGGAAAAGCCCGCGATGATGTCGAGGAGCTTGGAATAGGTGTAGAAAATATCGCCGTTCGACACACTGATGGCGCGGAAGGTCTCCTCGAGCGCCAGGTCTACAAGCGACTTGATCAGCACCTCCACCAGATCGACCTTGTCGTCAAAATACTGGTAGAAGCTGCCGCGGGAAATGTTCGCGCGCTTGATGATGCGGTTGATGCTGACCTTGTCCGACTCGGCGCTGGAAAACTCCTGCATAATCGCGCGGATAACCCTTTCGCGCTTGCTGTCGGGAAGATTATAAAACGTGGATTTAATCATGACAGAATACCCCCTTTATTCGATATGACAACCTATCATATCGTTGTTGATATTCTATCATTTTGCCACGCTGTCACTGCA
>ONSE01000205.1 GCA_900320415.1 uncultured Eubacteriales bacterium | reverse complement strand
TCAAAGGTCAGCTACGGCTTTGCCTCGGGCGGTTCCGATCTCCCCACCAAAAAGGAGAACAAGGACTGCTTCGGCGGCGGCAGCGGCGCGGGCGTGACGATCCAGCCCGTCGCCTTCCTGACGGTCTATCAGGGCAATGTGCGCCTGATTCCGGTCAACGGCGAGAAGGGTCCGCTCGACAATATCGTGGACATGATTCCCGACGTTGTGACCAAGGTGAAGGACTTCATGGGCGAGCGCAAGAAGAAAAAGGAAGGCGAGCTTGTCGAAAACGATGATTTCTCCGAAATCACGGTAGACGATATCGACATATAACGGTCTCCTCCTGCGTATAGTATGCAGGAGGTGTACTTATGAAACAATGCTTTTCTCTGATTCTGTGCGTGATCCTTTTCATCTGTCCGATCTGTGTGAACGCTGCGGAGGCTCCCGAAACAGGCGCGGAGGCTTATGTCCTCTACTGCGCCGACAGCGGCGAGATCATCGCCGAAAAAAACGCCGGCAAGCGGATGAAGCCGGCGAGCACCACAAAGCTGATGACGACGCTCCTGACGCTGGAGCAGGCGGCAAAGGGCAACGAGGTGGTGACGTTTACCGATGACATGATCGCCGAGGGCAGCTCGATGTACCTCAAGACAGGCGAGAAGGTCACGCTGAAGGATCTCGCGGCGGGAATGATGATGTCCTCGGGCAACGATGCGGCAAAGGCGGCGGCGCTGACGCTCGCGGAGGACGAGAAGGCGTTTTCACGGCTGATGAACGCGCGGGCGGAGAAAATCGGCATGAAAAACACGCACTTTGTGACGGCGAGCGGACTTGACGACGAGGAGCATTACTCGACCGCCTATGATCTCGCGCTCCTGATGAACGAGGGACTGAAAAACGAGGCGTTCCGTCAGCTCACCGCGCAGAAAAGCGCGCTGGTGGCGTTTACGGAGCCGTCTGACAAGCGCGTGACCTACAACAACCATAACCGCCTGCTCTCGCTCTATGAACACTGTATCGGCGGCAAGACGGGCTACACCATCGCCGCGGGACGGTGCCTCGTGTCGGCGGCGGAGAAGGACGGTGTGACCCTGATCTGCGTCACGCTCAACGACAGGAGCGACTGGGACGACCACATCAAGCTCTATGATTACGGCTTTTCCCGGACGGCGGTCTACCGCTCTCCCGATGCGTCCTTCCGCGCGGAGGTGCCCGTTGTCGGGGGAGAACAGAAGAGCGTCACGGTGAAGGGCGAGAGGGATTTCAGCCTTCCTGTCAGCGCGGACGACAAGGATAAGATAGAAAGAAAGGTTCTGCTTGACCGTTTTCTATACGCTCCCGTAAATGAGGGGCAGGAGGTCGGCAGGATTGAATATACCCTCAACGGAAAGCGCGTCGGCGGCACGCCGCTCAGGGCTGCGTCTGCGGCAGCGGCGCGAAGGACGGACGGGGGATTCTGGGAATGGATAAAAGGAATTTTTTCACATGGATAAAAAGGAACCGATCAGACTGCAAAAATTTCTCTCTCTCTGCGGAGTCGCCTCACGCCGCAAGGCGGAGGAGATGATTCTGCAGGGAAGAGTCAAGATAAACGGCAAGCCCGCCATCCTCGGCGACAAGGTGACGGACAGGGACAAGGTGTTTGTCAACGGCAAGCGCGTCATCGCGCCGCGCACGAAGTACCGTTATATCATGCTTCACAAGCCGCGCGGCTTCATCACCACCATGAGCGACGAAAAGGGCAGAAAATGTGTCGCGGAGCTGGTGAAGGACGTGGGCGAGAGGGTCTATCCCGTCGGCAGGCTCGACAAGGATTCCGAGGGAATGCTGATTTTCACCAACGACGGCGAATTTGCCAACAAGATCATGCACCCGAGGAACAGTATTTATAAAATCTACCGCGTCACCGTCCGCCCCTCCGTCACGGAGGAGCAGCTCGAAAAGCTCGAGACAGGCGTCGTGATCGACGGTCAAAAGACCGCTCCCGCCATCGTTCATGTGCTGGTGCAGGACAAGGAGCAGGGACGCGTGGTGCTGGAGATGATCCTCCACGAGGGCAAGAACCGCGAGATCCGCAAGATGTGCGAGGCGGTCGGCCTGCAGGTGGCGCGTCTCAAGCGCACGCAGATCGGCTGTGTGAAGATGGGAATGCTCAAGCAGGGAGATTGGCGCGATCTGACAGAGAAGGAGGTCAAAAACCTTCTCGCCAGCCCGATAGTAAACGGACGGACGATATGATTCGGCAGATTGACAAGTTTTTGACAAATTGGACGTTGAGTTTTTGCGTTCCTTGTAGTATAATAAAAGGGTATGGATTAAAGCACTGGAGGAATCATCAATGAGTATGGAAAAAATCAATGCCGCAAGGGCTGAGATCGCAGCGACTTCCGCTTACCGTGTGGTAACGTCGTTCTTTGACGCTGACAGCTTTTGCGAGATTGACGCTTTCGCGAAATCAGGCGAGGGCTTTGCCGAGGCGGTCGCGGGCTACGGCACCGTCGAGGGAATGCCCGTATACGCCTTTGTACAGAACAGCGACGTCTGCGGCGGCGCCATGAGCAAGGCGCAGGCGGCGAAGCTGAGCAAGCTCTACAGCCTCGCGCTCAAGACAGGCGCGCCCGTTGTCGGCTTCTATGACAGCGTGGGCGGCAGACTGACACAGGGAACCGAGCTTCTGGCAGGCGCGGGAGAGCTTCTCCGCCGCGCGTCCAAGCTCTCGGGCGTAGTACCGCAGATCTC
>ONSE01000034.1 GCA_900320415.1 uncultured Eubacteriales bacterium | reverse complement strand
TTTTGTGCATCGCACAATTTTGTATTTTAACACAAGTTGCTCGCTTTGTCAAGAGTTTTTTCAAATTTTCTTAAATTTGAATTCTTCAACCGCTTTTGACTTTGCTCTCTCGTGCAACGCACAAGTAGGTATTATAATACAGGTTTTCTGATTTGTCAAGACCTTATTTTCATTTTTTATCTTTGCTTTTTCACTTGACTTTTTTCGTTCTTATATATATAATAGAGTCAATGACAATTGAACCCCTGTAAAGACTATGACGGGAATAAGATACAGGTCGTACGGCACAGAGAGCTGGCGGTTGGTGTAAGGCAGCGCGGAAGCCTGTATGGATAGCTCATCCCTGAGTTGCACGCGTGATATTCAGCGCGTGACGCTTGACAGCGTTAACGGTCAGGACTTTGTTGGAAGTCTCTAAGGGATATATGGTGACATATATCTGAATTTGGGTGGTACCACGATTATTATCGTCCCTTAATGCGGCTCTGTCGCTTTTAGGGGCTTTTTTGTTGCAGTAAAACATATGGAGGCTAATTAACATGAAACCGTCTTTTGAAAAGTACATTCCTTTTCAGCAAATCCACATTCCCGACCGCAAATGGCCGGACAACACCATTACGAAAGCGCCGATCTGGTGCAGCGTCGACCTGCGCGACGGCAACCAGGCGCTCGTTGACCCCATGAACCTCGAGGAAAAGCTCGAATTCTTTCACGCGCTCTGTGATATGGGCTTCAAGGAGATCGAGATCGGTTTTCCCAGCGCCTCAGAGACCGAATACGAAATCTGCCGTGAACTCATTGAAAAGAACCACATTCCCGACGACGTTACCATCCAGGTACTGGTGCAGGCTCGCGAGCATCTGATCAAGCGAACCTTTGAAGCCATAAAGGGCGCCAAAAACGTCATTGTTCACTTCTATAACTCAACCTCCACGTTACAGCGCAAGGTTGTATTCAAGACAGATATGCAGGGCGTCATTGATATCGCAGTAGACGGAGCGCGCCTGATCAAGAAGCTGACCGACGAATACACAGGCGAAACAAACATCCGATTTGAGTATTCTCCCGAGAGCTTCAGCGGCACCGAGATGGACAACGCTGTCACCATCTGCGACCGTGTTATGGAGGAGCTGGGTTCCACCAAGGAGAACCCCGTCATTCTGAACCTGCCGAACACCGTTGAGATGTGTACACCCAACACCTACGCCGACCAGATCGAATACTTCATCCGTCACCTCAAAAACAGAGAAGCCGCCATCATCAGCGTGCATCCGCACAACGACCGAGGCTGCGGTGTCGCTGCCGGCGAGCTGGCTCTTCTCGCGGGAGCGGAGCGCGTGGAAGGCACACTCTTCGGCAACGGCGAGAGAACCGGCAACATGGATATCGTTACCATGGGACTGAATATGTTTACCCAGGGCGTTGATCCGCAGCTCGACTTCTCGAACCTCCCCAAGCTGCGCGATATCTATGAGCGCTGCACCAACATGAAGATCGATCCCCGTCAGCCCTACATCGGCGAACTGGTTTTCACCGCATTCTCTGGCTCCCATCAGGACGCTATCAACAAGGGACATCAGTACATGAAGGAAAGCGGCACGGAGTACTGGGAGATCCCCTACCTCCCGATCGACCCCGCTGACGTTGGCAGAGAGTACGAGCCGATTATCCGCATCAATTCCCAGTCAGGCAAGGGCGGCGCGGCCTTCGTGATGTCCAACACCTTCGGCTACGACCTGCCCAAGCGGATGCACCCCGAATTTTCCAAACTTGTTCAGGCTAAGTGCGAAGAACTCGAGCGCGAGCTGATCCCCAAAGAGCTGTATGAGGTATTTGAGAAGAATTATCTCGAACACCCGATGAAGTACCGTCTCACCCGCCGTAAAATCTACGAAGAGAGCGAGAACGGCAGAGATTACGTTCACTTCAAGGGTAGAATGAAGATCGACGACGACAGCGAGGTCATCCTGCAGGGTACGGGAAACGGCCCGATCGACGCGTTTTTCAACGCGCTGAAGTCGGTGGGGATCGATCAGTACCAGTTCATTTCCTACAGCCAGCACGCAATATCTCAGGGCTCCGACTCCAAGGCGGTGTCCTACATCGAACTGAAAAAGCACGACGGAAAGAACATTTTCGGTATCGGCATTGATTCCAATGTGAACGTATCCTCCGTTCTCGGTGTACTCAACGCGATTAACCGCGCGGAATGTAATTAACCGTCTAATGAAAAAACGCCGCCAAGCGTGAGAAGTCACTCAAGCTTGGCGGTATTTCTATCATTTGAAGCATTTTGCGGCGGCAATTATCACGTTGATGACCGATATTCTGTTCTTATTATGACACGATACTGTAATTATCTTTCGCTCATCCTTATCAGCAGGATCTCCACGCCAAAGACCGCAAATGAATACAATTATTTGTATTATTGTGTTTTGTTCCCGATCCGTCAACTGTACTTTTCCATCCGCGCTGTATTGACATACGCTCTCCGTGCGGTTACAATAAAAGGAAATGACAGCAACACAATAATGGAGGTACCGCCCTTGAAAACAAAGGTCATGTTTATCTGCCACGGCAACATCTGCCGCAGTCCGATGGCGGAATTTATTCTGAAGGATATGGTGCGCAGGCGCGGCATTGAGGACGATTTTGTAATCGCCTCCTCTGCCACAAGCCGCGAGGAGATATGGGGCGAGGTCGGCAACCCCGTCTACCCTCCCGCGCAGAGAGAGCTTGCCGCCCACGGCATTTCCTGCGAGGGAAAGCGCGCGGTGCAGCTGACAAAGGGCGACTACAAGCTCTATGACTATCTTCTGTGCATGGACAAAAACAACCTGCGCAACGCAAAGCGCATTGTCGGTCACGACAGAGACAATAAGCTGCGTCTGCTGCTCTCTTACGCCGGCGGAGGAGATATCGCCGACCCGTGGTACTGCGGCAACTTTGGCCGCACCTACGCCGATATCGTTAGGGGATGCGAGGGCTTTTTGCGGGAGTTGGGTTATTGATCCTCCTTTACGGCACGCAAAAAAGGGAACGGAAATCCGTTCCCTTTTTCAATTGACACTCAAGCGAGCGAATTATTCTTCTCTCTTCTTTCTTGCGAGGAAGATAACGCCTGCAGCCGCGAGCATGATGCCGCCGAAGAGGAATGCGAGAGTCTCGCCCTCACCGGACTTAACGGAACCGGAGCCGCTGGTGCTGGTGCTGGAAGTAGAAGTGGTCTTGGTGGTAGAAGAAGAGCTGGAAGAAGAAGAGTTGGAGTTATTGGAACCGCCGTTAGCAGTGGTGGTATCGGTGTTACCGCCGCCGCCGTTGCCGCCGTTGGGGTTCTTCCACTCTACGGTCTTGCCGGACTCTTTGATAGCCTTCTCGATGTGGTCGGAGGAAAGGCCGAGAGCCTTAGCGGTATCGTCAAGAGTCTGCTGAGCGGTCTTGCCGTTGAAGTTGAGCGCGTTGGAGAGACCGTCCTTACCGTCGGACTTGATGAAGTTTAAGAGCATATCATAGGGAGAGGTATCAGCCCAGTAAGCGGTACCGATTACGTTACCGATAGAGGTGATGAGCTTAACGGGACCATACTTGGTAGCGTCCTGACCCTCCCAGGTGCAGACATAGCTGAGCTTGTTGGAGTCAACGTTGTTCTCAACCTGCTCGGAAGTAAGTACGCAGGTGGAACCCATGATGCTGGAATCGAAGAGCATATCGCAGGTCTGAACGCCCCAGTCGCCGGTGAAGTTCAGGCTGTACTGCTTGCCGGACTCAATGGAAATGCCCTTGTCGTCGAAATCGTAGGACCAGAGGTTGTCGCCCTCATCCTCACAGTTACCCTTCTTGGAACCCCAAGCAAAGGGAGCGTCGCCGCCGTTGTGGGTACCTACATAGCAGGTAACCTGCTTCGCGGACTTCCAAACGCTGGGATCGAGCTTGAAGTAAACCTTGTTGCCTGCGCCTGCGGTGGAAGCCGTGTCTTCAGCAGCAGCTACGGTTGACTGGTCGTCGGAAGCGCCTACAGCGGACTGGTCGTCAGCAGCAGCTACTACAGAACTGTCATCAGCAGCGACAGCGGCATCCTCTGCCTCAGCAGCGTTCGCAGCTACTACAGCAGTGGTGGAAACCATCATTGTCGCAAGAATAATGCTTGCAATTTTCTTGAACATTTTTAATTCTCCTCCTAAAATTGTTCGTTCATCCGAGATTACAGAATCCCAGTGAAATCATTATACAATAAATGCAAT
>ONSE01000214.1 GCA_900320415.1 uncultured Eubacteriales bacterium | reverse complement strand
TGCCGCCGATGCCGCCTACGCTCACATCACCGGGAATCGAGAGGCCGTGCTCACGCAGCGCCCTGATGGCGCCGACAGCGAGCGTATCCGTCGCGCAGATGACGCCGTCGGGGAGATAGCCGCCGAGGATTTCCTTCATGCCGGAATACCCGTCCTCGGCGGTGAACAGCACCTGAGTGCGCACGAGCGATCCCGGGTCGAGCTGAGCTTCTCGTATGGCGTCCTCCACGCCCTCGCGCCGGTTCAGACCGACGCTGATGTCGCGTTCCATCACGCCGATATAGGCAAGTCTGCGGCGGCCCTTTGACAGCAGGAACCGCGTTATCTCCTTTGCCGCGCCCCTGTCGTCGTGATAGACGCAGGTGACGGAGGGGTGGTTCTGACCGCAGACGACGATCGGCATTCTGCTCTCGCGGAAGAAGCTGATGTGTCCCGGGGTCAGCACCGTGCCCATCAGCAGGATTCCCGCGAGATGGGTCTCCTGCATGAGGCGCATATATTCCAGCTCGCGTTTCTCGTCGTTTTCGGCGTTTCCGAATATGGAGAGATAGCCCGATTTGCTCAGCACCGTCGAGATCCCCTCGATCAGGTTGCTCACCGAGTCGGAATTGACCTTGGGAACGATGATCCCGATGCTGTCTGTTCGCTGCTGCCGGAGCGAACGCGCCGTCGGGTTCGGCACGTAGCCTGTTTCTTCTATCACTTTTTTGATGCGCTGTTTTTTTTCCTCGCTGAGGCTGCCGCCGTTGATATAGCGGCTGACCGCCGCGGAGGAGACCCCCGCGAGACGGGCGATTTCACTGATTTTCATAACATCACCTTACGGAGAATCGATGCAGCCTATTTTACCAGCGCCCAGAGAAAACCGTAGGGCTTCAGCACAATGTGCTGTGTTTCGTGTTCCTTGCCCGTATAAAGGTCGGTGTAGGCGCGTTCCTCCTCGAAGGAAACGGTCCTTTCGCGTTCGCAGAAGTTGAACAGCGCGACCAGCGTCTGTTCCCCAAAGGAGCGGCTGATACCGAGCACCTGGTCGGAGCCTGTTTCGAACGGCGCGAAGTTTGCCTGCGCGGCGAACACCTCGTTCCCTGCGCGGACGGTTTCAAGCGTTCTCAGGGCGCGGAAGATCCTGTTCTGATAGGTGCCCGCTTTTTTGCGCTCCTCGGCGAGCTTCCAGTCAAACTTGCCGCGGTGGAGATAGCGGCTGTCGAATTTCTTGTTGATGTCGGCGTGATAGAGGTAGTCGTTGAGCTGACCGACCTCATCGCCGCTGTAAATAACGGGGATACCGCTTTGTGTGAACATAAAGGCGTGGAGCATGATGTCCGCGTCGATGGCGAGCGCAAGCGCTTCTCCGTCCTTGTCCCACAGAGCCGCCTCGATGCCGCAGAGGCTCGCGGTGGTGCCGCAGAGGCGGGCGTCCTGGAGAATGGGATCGTCGTTGTACAGCTCGCCGCGGGATACGCTGCCCTCGAATTTGCCGATAAAGTAGTCGTTGAGGAATTTCTTGTGCGGCGCCTGCTGCATCCCCTGCTCACTGAGCCAGTCGTAGTCCAGACCCCAGCCGATGTCGTCGTGACATCTGAGGTAGTTGAGGAACACGTAGTTTTTGGGCAGGCGGGCAAGCTGACCGAACTGACGGTCAAGCAGGCGGACGTCGCGGGTGGCGACGGAGTTCCAGGTGGTCGCCATGGTGGTGACGTTGTAGAGCATATTGCACTCGGGCTTTTCGACGGTGCCGAAGTAGGGCGCGATCTTGCTCGGCTCCATGACGACCTCGCCGAGCAGCAGGACAGAGGGGCAGACGATCTCGCCGATGATCCGCATCATTCTGACGATGGTGTGTACCTGCGGCAGGTTGCGGCACTGGGTTCCCAGCTCCTTCCAGATGTAGGGGACCGCGTCGAGGCGGATGACGTCGATTCCGGCATTGGCGAGGTAGAGCATATTCGCCGTCATATCGTTGAACACCATGGGGTTCGCGTAGTTGAGGTCCCACTGATAGGGATAGAAGGTTGTCATCACGATGTCGCCGTTCTCCAGCGTCGTGAAGTTGCCGGGCGCGGTGTTGGGGAACACCTGCGGCACGGTCTGTTCATATTGATCCGGGATATCACGGCTGTCAAAGAAGAAGTAGCGGCTGCGCGCCTGCATATCTCCCCCGCGCGCCGCCTTTGCCCACTCGTGCTCGTCGCTGGTGTGGTTCATCACGAAGTCCAGACAACAGCTGATGTCACGCTCGTGGCAGAGCTCGGTCAGCTCACGCAGGTCGTCCATGGTGCCCAGCTCGGGCTGCACGGAGCGGAAGTCGGAAACCGCGTAGCCGCCGTCGCTGTGCTCCTTGGGGCTCTGCAGCAGCGGCATGAGGTGAACGTAGTTCACGCCGCTCTCGGTAAAGTAGTCGAGCTTTTTGATAACGCCCTGCAAATTGTCCGCGAAGTTATCGACATACAGCATCATGCCGACGATATCGTTGCCGCGGTACCAGTCGGGATCCTTTTCACGCCTGCGGTCAAGCGCCTTCAGGCTCGCGGAGCGGTGCTGATAAAAGTCCTCCAGAATGCGGAGCAGATAGCGGAAGCCCTGCGCGTCGCCGTGGTACAGCTCGTAATACAGCCATTTCAATTCGTCGATCCGCTCATTCAGGCGGGTCTGGTACTCATTGGCAAATCTTTTGGTCTTTTTGGGCTTTACGGTCTCAGGCATATCATTCCACCTCCGCCTTCAGCTTTGCCTCAAGCTCCGCGAGGTCGGGCATGGCAGGGATCGCGCCGTGGCGCGAGGTAGTCAGCGACGCGGCGAGGTTCGCGGTTCTGACGCTCTCATGGAGCTGTTCCGCGCTCAGTTCCTCGGGGCGGTAGATCTCCAGCGCCGCCATACGGCTGAGGAAGGCGCCGAAGAAGGTGTCGCCCGCGCCGTTGGTATCGGCGACCTTGACCTTGAAGCCGTCCGCCTTTCCAGTTTCATCGCCGCGGCGGTAGAACGCGCCGTCGGGACCCATGGTCAGCAGGATCAGGGGGATCCCGTAGCGGTCATACAGCAGACGGGTTCCTTCCTCGGGATCGCCCGAATCCGTCAGGAGAGGCAGCTCTTCGTCGGAGATCTTCAGAATATCCACGAAGTCCAGGACAGACTTCATCTGTTCCACCGCTTCCTCACGGCTGTTCCAGAGGTTTGCGCGGTAGTTGGGGTCATATGTCACAACAGCGCCCAGCTCCTTCGCCTTTTTGGCGGCGAACAGCGTCGCGGAACGGGCGGGGTCGGTGGTAAGGCTTACGGAGCCAAAATGCAGAAAACGGGTGCTGCCGAGCAGGTCGAGGCTGATTTCATTGCTGTCGAGCAGTGTGTCGGCGCAGTTCCTGCGGTAGAAGGAGAAGCTGCGCTCTCCTGTTTCGGAAACGGAAACCACTGCGAGGGTGGTCGGAGCGCCGCTGTCGGTCAGCATACCCGTGACGTCCACGCCGTTTTCCGTGAGCGTCCGGCGCAGGAAACCGCCGTAGTAATCATCGCCGACCTTGCCGATAAAAGCGGAATCGGCGCCAAGACGCGCCGCAGCGACCGCTACGTTGGCAGGCGCTCCGCCGGGGTTCGCGGTGTAAAGGGGAATGCCGTCTTTTCTGCCGCTGTAGGTTAAGTCAATTAAAATTTCTCCTACTGTAACCAAATCTTTCATTGTAACACCTCTCACATATTGTTGTATGCCTGTGATTTTTTTTTTGTAATCGATTTCATTATGCTTATAATATATCACACGGCATACGGTTTTTCAATTGCTTTTCCTATTCGCGGCTATAGAATTTCAGCCAAGGTTTTTGTGGATTTCAACGAAGAAGGGTGCCGCTTTTGAAATAAACGCTCCGGTTTACCGCGATGGGGGAGGAGCAGAGCGGTTTCGGAGAGGTACCGTGCGTCTGTTGCTTCATCCGTTTCGGGGGATATCCTCAGGGTGCTGCATTCCGAAGGGCGGCAGATCGAAAACAAACGGCAAAAGGAACCGCTCATTCCACTTCCGGTACGACGTCCGCTTGACAGGGAGTTGGTGAATATGTTGAAAAAAATGTGAATAACTGCAGCACTACCGCATGATATCATTACTTTGTTTTGGCACAAAATTAGAATTCTGTACAGAATGATAGTTTATTGTTG
>ONSE01000101.1 GCA_900320415.1 uncultured Eubacteriales bacterium | reverse complement strand
GCGGAGAGAAAGGGATTCGAACCCTTGGTCCCTTGCGGGATCACTAGTTTTCAAGACTAGCTCCTTAAACCACTCGGACATCTCTCCTTGTGTGCCATTGTTTCAGCAATGACTATTCTATCACAGGCGCGGCGTTTTGTCAAGCCTTTATTTTGAGGCTTGAGGGATTCTTTTAAGAAATTGAATTTTTTTGCGGTTTGATACATTTTTTATTAAAATACTTGAAATTTCTGGTGTAAATGATTATAATCTACATTGGACTGCTTTTTCGGTCCGAATATGTAAGAGGAGGAACCTTCTTTGGAAAAACTGTTCAAGCTCAAAGAGAATGGCACCACCGTCCGCACGGAAGTCGTGGCAGGCATTACCACCTTTCTGGCGATGGCGTACATTCTCGCGGTAAACCCCAAGATTCTTTCTGACGCGGGTATGCCCAATGACGCTGTTTTCGCCGCGACGGTAATTTCTGCCGCGTTCGCGACCATGATCATGGCGTTCTTCGCAAACTACCCCGTCGTACTTGCCTCGGGTATGGGTCTGAACGCGTACTTCGCGGTCTCTGTTGTTCCCAAGCTCGCCGGGCAGGGCATCAAAGACCCGTGGAAGATCGCTCTCACCGCGATTTTGTTCGAGGGTGTAATCTTCATCATTCTCTCCATTTTCAAGTTCAGAGAAACCCTCGTCAACAAGGTGCCGAAAAACCTGAAGCTCGGTATTTCAGCGGGCATCGGCCTGTTCGTTGCTATCGTCGGTCTAAAGGGCGCCAACATCACTGTTGACGATCCCTCCAATCTTGTGGCTCTCGGCGACGTCGGTTCGCCCCAGGTTGTCCTCGCGCTCCTCGGCCTGATTATCATTGCGGCTCTCTGGCACTTCAAGGTCAAGGGAGCGATCCTGATCGGCATCGTTGCTACCTGGCTCTTCGGTATTATCGCGCAGCTCACGGGCTGGTACCAGGTGGATCCCGCCAACAGCGTATTTTCTGTTATTCCCGATTTCAGCAGCTACTCCGTTTTCGCTCCCGTGCAGAGCATGGCAGCCACTACCTTCTTCCAGTTTGATTTCGGTTATGTCGCATCCAACGCGGTCAACTTCGCGGTCATCGTGTTCGCGTTCCTGTTTGTTGACCTCTTTGATACGGTCGGTACCCTGATCGGTGTGGCGCAGGAGGGCGGACTTCTTGACAAGAACGGCGAGCTGCCCAAGGTAGGCAGAGCACTGATGGCTGACGCGGTCGGTACCATAGGCGGCGCGATGCTGGGCACCTCCACCGTAACCTCTTATGTCGAGTCCACTACAGGCGTTGCGGAGGGCGGCAGGACCGGTCTTACCGCGCTGACCTCTGCGGTTCTCTTCCTGCTGGCGCTGCCCCTGTACCCGCTTTTTCTCGCGATTCCGTCCTTTGCGACGACTCCCGCGCTGATATTCGTCGGTCTGCTCATGCTCAAGAGCGTGACAAAGATGGACTTTGAGTCCGACATCGCGGATACTGTCGGAGGCATTCTCGCGGTGATCATGATGCCCTTTACCTATTCCATCGCGAACGGCATTATGTTCGGTATCATCGCGTGGGTCATCCTCAAGGTTTTGACGGGCAAAATCAGGGACATCCATCCTGTTATGTGGATTTCGTTCGTACTCTTCGTGCTGCGGATCATGACGATTATCATGGGCGTTTCTTCGTGAATCACAATACATAATAAAGGGAACCTCTAACAATTCCTTACTGCGCATAAGCACGGAATCTTCACGGCATCATTTTGTCATAAATCTTCCGCACTTCTGCACGACATTGAATTATTAGGGATTCCCTAAAGAAAGAGAGCGGCTCGATTGAGCCGCTCTTGTTATTTTGCCTTGATGATGATTATTCCTCGTAGGGAACGAAATCCTCTTTGCCTACGCCGCAGACGGGGCAGCACCAATCATCGGGGATGTCCTCGAACGCGGTGCCGGGAGCGATACCGCCATCGGGATCTCCCTCGGCGGGATCATAGATGTAGCCGCAGGGCTCGCACATATATTTCATAAATTCTTAGCTCCTTTCCTTTTATTTTTCTTCATTATACACGAAAATGACAGTCCCGTCAATAGATAAAAGAGCCGATTCGTCAGAATCGGCCCTGTTGCTTGAAAGCTGATGTGATTACAGAAGATGCGCTCTCATTTCCTCGCCCGACATGAGGTTGAGGTAAGAGGGTGCGATGTCAAACACGGTCTTGGCGCCCTTGACGCCCTCGGCGTTGAGTCTTGCCGCGGCTCTCGCGTAGGCAACGAGGACGGAGCCGGTGAACTCGGGGTTGGAGTCGAGGGTCAGGCTGTACTCGATGACGTGCTTCACACCGTCGGAGGACTCGCCGGAATAAATGACGGAGCCGCCGTGGGGGAGACCGCTGTGGTTCTTTTTCATCTCCGCTTCGTCGATGAAGTGAACGGTGGTGTCGTAGTCGGAGAAGTAGTTGGGCATGGTCTTGATCTCGTTTTCGATTCTCGCGAGGTCAGCGCCCTCTTCGGCGACAACAAAGCACTCTCTGGTGTGCTTCTCTCTGGTGGTCAGCTCGGGGTTCTCACCGTTGCGCACCTTGTCGAGCGCCTCGGGAACGGGGATGGTGTACTGGCGGCAGTCCTTGACGCCCTTGATTCTTCTGACGGCGTCGGAGTGACCCTGGCTGACGCCCTTTCCCCAGAAGGTATACGCCTGACCGTCGGGGAGGACCGCGGACGCGTAAGCTCTGCTGATGGAGAACATACCGGGATCCCAGCCGCAGGAGATGATACCGACCTTGCCGGCGGCCTGCGCCGCCTTGTCAACATTGGCGAAGTGCTCGGGAATTCTCGCGTGGGTGTCAAAGGAGTCAATGACATTGTACATTGCCGCGTATTTGGGAGTCATTTCGGGAAGGTCGGTGGCGGAGCCGCCGCAGATGATGAGGACATCGATATCTTCCTTGCCCGTGTCGAGGTCGACAGTGCTCTTCACCGCGACGCCCTCTGTTTTGATGGTGAGGGTGGCGGGATCGCGTCTGGTGTAGACCGCGGCGAGCTCCATATCCTCGTTCTTTCTGACGGCTGCCTCAACGCCTCTGCCGAGGTTGCCGTAACCCAAAATACCTACTTTCATTTTTATTCCTCCTTGGATAATTACGCGAAGGCAGTCCCGAGGGGGCTGCGTCGCGGTTAAATATACTATGATAAGGGAATCTCTAATAATTCAATGTCGTGCAGAAGTGCGGAAGTTTTATGGCAGAATGTTGTCAAAACTCCGCAGGAATACTGACGTATTTCAAGGAGTTTTGGCAAAATTATG
>ONSE01000061.1 GCA_900320415.1 uncultured Eubacteriales bacterium | reverse complement strand
TGGTCGGGATGACAAGACTTGAACTTGCGACTCCACGCCCCCCAGACGTGTGCGCTACCAAACTGCGCTACATCCCGATGCAACAGTAAGAATTATATCAGATTAATTCAGGTTTGTCAATAGCTTTTTAAAATTTTCTTATTTTTTTCGAAACGTGTATTCATCTGACAGATTGCGCCAGAAGTACCAGATCCCGATTGTCAATGCAGCCGTCTCCGTTCCAGTCGGCGGCTGCCGCGAATACGCCGCTTAACTCATGGTCATCGATCAGGAAATGCATCAGTATCGAAATATCGCGGCTGTTGACGGTTCCGCTTGCGTTCAGGTCGCCGCGGATTGCCAGCGGAATATCTGTTCCGTTTTGTCTGACGGCGTAGCCTGTCCGCAGGATTCCCGAGGTGACGGCGCTTCCGTCATTGTCGAAAACCGTACTGACGGCGGAGTACTGCCGTTTCAGAGCGGTAACCGTAGTTCCGGCGCTGACAATCATCATTTCGTCCGCAGCATATGCTTCTTGTCTGTCTGTTCTGTTTTCTTGCGTTTCTGTCTCGGGATCCATTTCGTGAACCGAATAGTCAAAGCTGTTGTCAAGGACAGCCGTTTTCGTCCCTGCCGCGGCAAAAAGCAGTCCGCTGTTTTCTGTATACAATCTGCCGTTTGCCATCACCGCGTGTTCTGCGTCAGTTCGGCGGGTGGAGCCGTCGGCAAGGCTGACCACTGCTCCGCCTGCTGTTCTGACATATCCAATTCCCGCGTCGGAACACTCGGAGCAGGAACCGGCTTGAGCGCAAAGCTGCGAATTGCCGTGAGAAAGGCGGTAAATATCACCTGCTTTTGTCATCGCGTAGGCAATGCCGTCGTTGAGGAAGATCGCGTCAGCTCCCAAAGAAAAGGAATAGGAATAAAGCTTTTCTCCGCTGAGGCTGTAGCTTTCCACGGTATTGTACACAGCTCCTGCGGACAGGAGGAACACCTCGTTTCCGCTGACAGCAAAGGAGGAAGGGAGAATCTCCGAACTCTGTACGATAGTGAAGATGCGGCAGTTCCCGCTGTCCATCTCCAGGGAAAGCAGGTTGTATTGGCGGTGAGAGGTCGTAAACAGGGCATAAGCGCAGCCATCGTCGTGGCAAACCGCGCGGATAACGCCGTCGATGGTGACTGAGCGGCAAAGCCCGTCGGGAATGACGCGGACAGAACAGAGAGTATTGTTGGAGAATCCGTAAAAGTACGCGGTATTGCCCGTGCTGCAGGCGTAAAGAAGGCGGGACTGCGAAAGCTCAAGCAGTTCTCCTCCTTCAGCCAGGCCGGAGATCCGGACGCAGAGAAACAGCAGAACGACACATAATCCTGACAGAATCTTCCGAGTCATACCACATCACCTCTTATACAACATGGTATCACATTATAAGGTGTAATTCAGCAAACGTGAAAATAATTCACATTAAATTTTACAACAGACTATTTTGACGTTTTTTATTGATATGATTTGTGATAAAGAGGAAGAAACATATTGTGAAAAAGGATCTGTTTTCCGAAAAGGATCTGACAATATGCCGCTTCGGTCAGCCTACAGGATTGACAAGCCTTACGCCATCGGGTATAATTCAATTGATTGCAAGGAAATATCGGGTATGACGATATACAGTATTGAGTGATACTACTTTGGTGGATTTGTGATGAAGCGTTGGTACGAAGATTACGATACTTTTTTCACGGTTTTTAACAGAAGCGGAGTATTCGCTGATGAAACCGTTTTCTTTTTTCGGAACGGCAGAGCTGAAGAGGAACACTACATGGCTGTCTTCCGGAATTTGAAAAGCCCTATTGGGCAGGTTACTGCGATGAAAATGACGGATGCTCGTTTATGACAGCAGAAGAATTGTTCAACGCTAAAATCTATGGCGGAAAGTCGATAAAAGAAAGATGGAATGAAATTGTATTGATTCAGATTTTCGGTATGAATACTGACGACTGGACAGATGTGTTCGGTGCGGAAGCAGAGTAAGCATCCGTTTTTTATTGCTTTTTTAATAAGTCCCTGTGACGGAATCGGGATCAGCGGGAAATAATACCCGGACTGCCTCGGTGTTACAACGGAATAGTTTTCAGAAAGCGGGGTGTGGCAGGTAAAGCGGCTGCGCCTTTTTTCACGGAAAGGAGGATTTTCGTATGTGAATCGACATGAGAGCTGTGTTTTCGGAAGCATACAACAGAGAGCCGGATGTCTGCGCCTATGCTCCGGGAAAAGCGAAACCTATCGGCGATCATACGGATTACAAAGGCGGATATGCGCTTCCCTGCGCTTTGAATCTCGGCATCGGCGGAGCGGCGCGCAGCGTCTGACAGTAGGAGCCCGCGCTGACGTGAGCGCCCCCCGCGGAACCGTGGATGGCTGTATATTGATAGCCGTTTGACTGAAATGTTTGCAGATCAAAATGCTCGTTGACAATATTTGAGGGATGGAGTATAATAATGATAAATCATGGAAATGCAGGTATGGCGGAACCGGCAGACACACTTGATTTCGGTGACGATATCTTGGTGGAAAGATTAATGCCTTTGAGATTAAATAATTATGACTACATTTGGCAAAACAATTTCTTTATTTTTAATTGAAGGCGACCCAAACGGTCGATTGGTTTGTGAATTATCAAACTGGAATGGAAAAGCATATAAAATCCCTCGCATTAAACTCAAGAGTTGCAGTGACCGAAAAGATTTAGCTGCGTGTGGAATTTATTTCTTATTTGGTAAGAATGATATTGATGATAAGGGCATGGTTTATATCGGTGAAGCCGAAAACATTTTTGAACGTTTGAAACAGCACGACTCCGCAAACGGAAAAGATTTTTGGAACGAGTGTATCGTATACATCAGTAAGGATAACAGACTGAATAAGGCACATATTAAATATTTGGAGCATCGTTGTTATCTTCTTGCAAAAGAAGCAGAACGGTACTCTATTGAAAACTCAACAATACCTGCAAATGCTTCACTCACGGATGCTGAACAGGCTGAGATGGATGAATTTTTATATAATATTCGCATGATCAATAATGTCCTTGGACATAAAGTGCTTGAAACAATTACTGAAGTAAATATTTCCGATAGCCAGAGCGATGCGGACAAAGTTCTGTATATAAAAGCTACGCGTGGTGCAGAGGCTGAAGGTAAACAAACAAGCGAAGGTTTTGTTGTATTCAAAAATTCAAGAATTGCATCAAGCACTACAAAATCTTGTCCTAAATTCATAATAGAGTTACGAAAAAAACTAATGGATTCTGGAACAATTAATTCCGAAGGTGTTTTTACTGAAAGTAAAGTATTCAGCAGCCCGTCAACAGCAGCTGCTATTGTTATGGGACGCAGTGCAAATGGATTAACTGAATGGAGAAATAAGTAAGTTGATAGTTAATTAAGTTAACACTAACTGAACAATCGAATATTTGATAATT
>ONSE01000207.1 GCA_900320415.1 uncultured Eubacteriales bacterium | reverse complement strand
GTCCGCCTCGTTGAACGCGATGATCATGTTCTGTCCGCCGAGAACGTAGGACGGACGGAGCAGAACGGGATAGCCGATGGTGTCGGCGACCTCAAGCGCTTCCTCGGTGGTCATGACGGTCACGCCGCGGGGACGCTTGATGTGATATTTCTCGAGAAGCTCGTCAAAGCGCTCTCTGTCCTCCGCCATATCGATCGCGTCGTAGGAGGTGCCGAGAATGTTGACGTTGTTCTCGCTGAGGAACTTGGTCAGCTTGATAGCGGTCTGTCCGCCGAAGGCGACTACGACGCCGTAGGGCTTTTCGGTTTTGAGGATGCCCATGACGTCCTCGGTGGTGAGGGGCTCAAAGTAGAGTCTGTCGGCGGTGTCGAAGTCGGTGGAGACCGTCTCAGGGTTGTTATTGACGATAACCACATCGTAGCCCGCTTTTTTCAGCGCCCATACGCAGTGTACGGAGGCGTAGTCGAACTCAATGCCCTGACCGATACGGATGGGGCCTGAGCCGAATACGATGACGGTCTTTTTGTCGCCCTTGCGCTCGGAAATAAATTCCTCCGCCTCGTTCTCCTTGTCAAAGGTGGAGTAGAAGTAGGGCGTCTCCGCCGCGAATTCCGCGGCGCAGGTGTCAACCATCTTGTAGACGGGAACGAGGGGATCCTCGACCTTCTGTCCCGAAAGCTCCTCGATGGTCTTGTCGAGGAAGCCTGTTTTCTTCGCCCTGACATACAGTTCACGAGTGAGTTCACCGCCGAGCAGCTCGTTCTCAACGGCGATGATATTTTTCAGCTTGTCGAGGAACCACTCGTCGATCATGGTGATCTCGTGGATCTTTTCGACACTGACGCCGCGCTTGAGCGCTTCATAGACACAGAAGATTCTTCTGTCGTCGCAGACGCTGAGGCGGTCGGTAACCGACGCGTCGGAAAGCTGCGCGAACTCCTTGTCGTCGAGGGTGTTGTGGGAGATTTCCGCTCCTCTGACAGCCTTCATGATCGCCTGCTCAAAGGTGGGAGCGATCGCCATAACCTCGCCCGTCGCCTTCATCTGGGTGCCGAGGTCGCGCTTCGCGTATACAAATTTATCAAAGGGCCACTTGGGGAACTTGACGACAACATAGTCGATTGCGGGCTCAAAGCAGGCGTAGGTGGTTCCCGTGACGGCGTTCCTGATTTCATCGAGGGTGTAGCCGATCGCGATCTTGGAGGCAACCTTGGCGATCGGATAACCTGTCGCCTTGGAAGCGAGCGCCGAGGAACGCGACACACGGGGGTTGACCTCGATGACAGCGTATTCCATACTCTCGGGGTCGAGTGCGAACTGGCAGTTACAGCCGCCCTCCACCTTCAGGGCGGAGATGATGTCCAGCGCCGCGGAGCGCAGCATCTGGTATTCCTTATCTGAGAGGGTGACGGCAGGCGCGATTACGATAGAGTCGCCCGTGTGGACGCCGACGGGATCAAAGTTCTCCATCGAACAGATGGTGATAACGTTGCCCGCGGAGTCACGCATGACCTCGAACTCGATCTCCTTCCAGCCCGAGATGCACTTCTCGACCAGCACCTGCGTGATGGGAGAAAGCTCCAGACCGTTGGAGGTGATCTCACGCAGCTCTTCCTCGTTGTTTACAATGCCGCCGCCTGTGCCGCCGAGAGTAAAGGCGGGACGGATGATCACGGGATAGCCGATTTCGTCGGCGAAATTCACGGCGGACTCGACGTCATTGACGACCGTGGAGGGGATAACGGGCTGGTTGATCTCCATCATGGTGTCCTTGAAGAGCTGTCTGTCCTCCGCCTTGTCTATGGTTTCGGGATTCGCGCCGAGAAGCTGCACGCCGTGCTTCTGCAAAAAGCCCTCCTTGGCGAGCTGCATGGAAAGCGTCAGACCTGTCTGACCGCCGAGGGTGGAGAGCAGGCTGTCGGGCTTCTCCTTGATGATGATACGCTTTACCACCTCGAGGGTGAGCGGTTCGATGTAGATTTTATCCGCCATGGCGTTGTCCGTCATGATGGTCGCGGGGTTGGAGTTGACGAGGATGACCTCGAGTCCCTCCTCCTTGAGCGCGCGGCACGCCTGGGTGCCCGCATAGTCGAATTCGGCAGCCTGTCCGATGACGATAGGACCTGAGCCGATTACCATAACTCTTTTGATATCCTTTTTCAGTGGCATATAATCAATC
>ONSE01000024.1 GCA_900320415.1 uncultured Eubacteriales bacterium | reverse complement strand
TACTATCAACGTTTGACGCGGAAACGCACGGCAGTCGCATTACTCTTCCCCCGGTGCGCGAATCGACAGCGGGTTCTTACCCGCCGACAGGCGTTCATCTCACCGCGCCAATCCCATTTCACGGGGAAAGGCTTATTGAAACCCCTTATTGTACTATCAACGTTCATCAGACCTTTCCTATTCCCATTGGCAAGTGAAAAGCAGTCAGTGATCAGAGAATGAAAAAAATCCCGCGCAGAGCCTTTCTATTCCGGACTGATCGCTCACCACTCGTCATTAAACTTTACCGCCTCGGAGAGCACGGTAAACAACGCGGCGGAGCTTGCCATGGCGCGGATATAATCTCTTGTATTCTCCTCACCGAGCAGCAGCTTGATGGCGTACGCCTCTGTTTCGGTGCAGACGCCCATGAACACCAGACCGACGGGCTTCTGAACGGTTCCGCCCGTTGGTCCCGCGATGCCGGTGGTGCTGACGGCGATGTCCGCGCCCGAAAGCTTTTTGACGCCCTCTGCCATCTGGATAGCGGTTTCCGCGGAGACCGCGCCGAGGATGCTGAGCGTGTCATGCCGCACGCCGAGCACCTTCTCCTTGATTTCGTTGGCGTAGGAGCAGACGCCGCAGTCAAACACCGCGCTCGAACCGCTGACGCGTGTGATCCTCTCGCTGATCAGTCCGCCCGTGCAGCTCTCGGCTGTGGCGACCTTCAGCTTCTTTTCCTTCAGCTTCTCCACCACGGTTTCCTCTATTTTTCCCAGCTCGATGCCGTTCTTCTCAAACAGCTCGACGATATCCTTTTCGGTCAATGTAATCATAAAAATCACCTCGTCCCCATTGTAGCATGATACATTATATATTGCAATTGTTTTCAATTTGCGGTATGATATAAAAGGAATAAATATGCAGTACATACGGAGGCGGCTATGGCTTGGTTCTTTTCCAAAAATGAAATTCCGACCGACACACACGTCATCGTCGGAGAAAACGCGAAGCACATCAAGGTGCTTCGTATGCGCGAGGGCGAGGCGCTGACGATCGTCACACCCTCACAGACGCAGTGCGAGGGCGAGATAGAAACCCTTTCCGCGGACGGGGTGACGGTAAAGATTCTTTCGAAGCAGCCCTGCCGCAATGAGCCCGACGTGTTTGTGACGCTCTATCAGGCATTGCCGAAGGGCGACAAGATGGACTATATTATTCAGAAATGCGTGGAGCTGGGCGTCAGCCGCGTTGTGCCCATGCTGACAGCGCGTTGTGTATCGCGTCCCGACGCGAAATCACTGCGCAGGAAACGCGAAAGGTGGCAGAAAATCGCGCTGCAGGCAGCCATGCAGAGCCGCAGGGGTATCATTCCCGAGGTGGCGGACTGCGTGACTCTGCGCGAGGCGGCAGAGCTGACGAAGCAGAACGACAAGACAGTCTTTTTCTACGAGATGGGCGGCGCGTCCGTCAAGGAAATACTTGCGGAAAAGCCGCGCGCCGTCGGAATGTTCATCGGCTCGGAGGGCGGCTTTGAGGAAAGCGAGGCGGCGCTTGTCTGCGCATCGGGAGCACAGGCGGCAACGCTGGGCAGGCGGATCCTCCGCGCGGAGACAGCGCCTCTGGCAGCGCTTTCCGTGATTATGTACCAGACGGATAATTTTTCATAAATGATTGGAACGGAGGTTATCAAATGATAGGCATTATCTGCGCCATGCAGCTCGAGGCAGACGGGATCCTCTCCCTTGCCGAGGGCGTTACAAACGAGAACATATACGGCATGACCTTCAGCAGGGGAACCCTGCGCGGCAAAGAGGTCACGGTAGTGGTCTGCGGCGAGGGCAAGGTCAACGCCGCCATGTGCGCCGCCACACTGATTGAGCGTTACCACCCTGACGCTGTCATCAACAGCGGTGTAGCGGGAGCGCTCTCCCCTCTCGTCAGCATCGGAGACCTGGTCGTCGGCAGCAAGGCGGTCGAGCACGACATGAACATGACACCGCTGGGCTACAAGCAGGGAGAGGTCTGTGTACCCGGGGGCACCGTCACCTTTTTTGAGTGCGACAAAAACCTCTCAACGCAGCTTGCCGCTGTCTGCAAGACGCTTCCCGACACCCGGGTAGCGCAGGGAATCATCGCGAGCGGAGATATGTTCGTTTCCGACAGAAAAAAGAGATTGAGGATCAACGACCGCTTCGGCGCGGTCGCCTGCGAAATGGAGGGCGCGGCAATCGGCCATGTGTGCTGCCGCTGCGGCGTTCCGTACGCCATTCTTCGGGCGATTTCCGACGATCTGGATGAAAACAAGGGCATGGATTTCACAAAGTTCTGCCGCCTCGCCGCCGATAAAACCGTAGCGGTGATGGAACAGTTCTGCGCGCAGTGGAAGAGCTAGACGGCAGTGTGGCGTTTGGTGTCTTGCATTGTGTGCCTGTGCTATGAACAGGTCGGCTTCTGACAGATACGCCCCTACAGGATTAACAGGAAACGTTTTTCTTTCATTCACTGACCCACCGGCCACTGACTACTAACACTGGCCACTGATCACTTACCCTTGGGCGATGGGATTGGTGCGGATACGCGTCAAACGTTGATAGTACAATAAAGTTGATAGTACAATAAAGGGGTTCAATAAACCTTTCCCCGTGAAATGGGATTGGTGCGATAAGATGAACGCCTATCGCGTAAACGGACGGTCATCTCACCAAAAAAGTTTTAGTCCGCGATTTAAAAAACGCGTAAACGGACGGTCATCTCACCCAAAAAGTTTT
>ONSE01000063.1 GCA_900320415.1 uncultured Eubacteriales bacterium | reverse complement strand
TCTGTTGTAAAAAGCTACAGCCGGCTCACGCAATGATCAATCAGGAGGTCAGCGCAACAGATGTTAAAGAGTTTTATTAGAAGATAGTATAACTATAGAGACCCTCTAAAAATTCCTTACCGCGCATAAGTACGGAAGCTTCACGGCATAAACCTGCCAAATCTCCTTGAAATACGTCAGTATTCCTGCGGAGCTTTGACAATATTCTGCCATAAATCTTCCGCACTTCTGCGCGACATTGAATTGTTAGAGATTCCCTATAGAGATCCCCAAAAAAGACGTCCTGCGGCTCACATCGCACGCGGGACGTCTTTGTGTGTATGAACAAATGGAACCTCAAAAATTCCTAACGCGCAAAAAGCCGGAATCTTCACGCCGTAATCTTGCCAAAACCCTTTGAATACGTTAGTACTTCTGCGGCGTTTTGACAACACTCTGACATAAAGCTTCCGCACCTCTGTGCGACAATGGATTATCAGAGATTCCCAAAACCAAAATCAGACATTAAAGCGGAAGAGAACCACGTCTCCGTCCTTCATGACATATTCCTTGCCCTCGCTGCGGACCAGACCTTTTTCCTTCGCGGCTGCCATACTGCCGCAGGCGACCAGGTCGTCAAAGGCGATGACCTCGGCGCGGATGAAGCCTCTCTCAAAGTCGGAGTGGATCTTTCCCGCCGCCTGGGGCGCCTTGGTGCCGTTCTTGATGGTCCATGCCCTGACCTCCTGCTTGCCGGCGGTGAGGTAGGAGATCAAGCCGAGAAGCGCGTAGCACTCCTTGATCAGACGGTCAAGTCCGCTCTCCTCCAGACCGAGATCCTCGAGGAACATGGCCTTCTCGTCTTCTTCCATCTCAACGATTTCCGCCTCCAGCTGGGCGCAGATGGGCAGTACGCCCGCGTGTTCCTCCGCGGCGATCCTCTGTACCTCGCGGTAACCCTCGTTGGACTCGATTCCGCCGGAGAAATCCGCGTCGCTGAGGTTGGCGGCATAAATCACGGGCTTGCTTGTCAGCAGCGCCACCTCGCCGAGAAGCGCTTTTTCTTCCTCGTCGCACTCGACGCTTCTGGCGGGCTTGCCCTCAAGGAGCGTGTCAAGTACTCGCTGATAGAATTCGATGTCTCTCTTGTATTTCTTGTCGCCCTTGAGCATTTTTTTCGTCTTGTCAATGCGGCGTTCCATCATCTCTACGTCGGAGAGTACCAGCTCGAGGTTGATGGTCTCGATATCTCTTTTTGGGTCGATGCTGCCCTCAACGTGAATGATGTCGTCGTTTTCAAAGCAGCGGACAACATGGACGATCGCGTCGCACTCGCGGATGTTGGAGAGGAACTTGTTGCCAAGACCTTCGCCCTTGGACGCGCCCTTGACCAGTCCCGCGATATCGACAAACTCAATGGAGGCGGGTGTGTATTTGTCGGGGTCGTACATCTCGGCGAGCACGTCAAGACGCTTGTCGGGAACCGCTACCACGCCGACATTCGGCTCGATGGTGCAGAACGGATAATTCGCGCTCTGCGCGCCCGCGTTCGTGATCGCGTTGAACAGTGTGCTCTTTCCCACATTGGGAAGTCCTACAATACCTAACTTCATTTATCTTCACTTCTCCTTTGGCGTTGGTTACATTCTCACTATTATAACACAGGTGTCGGTAAATCTCAATACGATTCGGCAAAGAAATAAAACTTGCGCGTCTGTTGCGCTGTATTCCGCTAAAAAACGCCCTCCGTTTTGAGGCGGAGGGCGATGTGAGGGCAAGAGCCGTGCTACGGCATTTTCATCTGTGTGACGGCGATGCCGAGAAAATAGGGCAAGCCCGCGATGATTCCTACCAGCGCGCCGACGATCACGTCGCGGATGAAATGCGCTCCCGCCAGCACGCGGGAGGCGCCGATCAGCACGGCGAAGGTCATGGCGATGATACCCAGCGGCAGGTTGACATAGAGAAACGTCATCGCGATGATAAACGCGCTGGCGGTGTGGCGGCTGGGCATACTTTTGCCGACGGTGGTTTTGCGGAACACGGAGTTCATGCCGTATTTCTCATACGGCCGCTGTTCCCGGATCATGAAGCGCAGCAGTGTCACCGCTGTCAGCACCGCGAAAGGCAGGATAATGAGATTCGCCCATGTTCCCGTTACGCCCATGATGAAGAATTCCGCCACGATCAGGGCGGGGTAGGAAAAGAGCAGAATATAAGGCAGCACCCTGTAGATGATCCACAAAAGGCGGTATGCAGTTTTATTTTCCGAGAAGAACCTGACGGTTGCCTCATAGCGTTTTCTGTTCATCGGAGCCGTTCCTCACAGTTTGTTTGCTCCTATTTTACCACAGCTTGCGCCATATCGCAAGTGCTGTCGTCAATTATAGACAAATATCGATACGGTATTTGTCGAACCAGTGATCCAGCTCGATGATGTACGCCAGGATTTGGGGCGCCTTCATCAGCTGACCGTACCACGGCTGCGTGATGCTGCCGGGGTTATCGATAATGCTCTCCACCGCTTTTTTGTCCAGAAGCTCTGTGAGAGCGTTTTTCTTTTGCAGGATTCTTCTCACCCTTTTCGCGCATTCCTCAAAGTAAACCGGGTTGTGCGTCTTGGGGTAGGGACTTTTCTTGCGCCAAGCGATTTCCTTGGGCAGAATGTCCTCAAACGCCTTGCGCACGATTCCTTTTTCCCTGCCGCCGTACGCTTTGAGCTTCCACGGCATATTGTAGGCGTACTCCACCAGACGGTAGTCGCAGAACGGAACGCGCACCTCCAGTCCGCTGTACATCGAGCACCTGTCCTTGCGCTCCAGCAGGCATTGCATGAACCAGTAGAAATTGAGGAAGAACATTTCTCTCATGCGGCTGTCGAGCTTGCTGTCGGAGGGCAGCTTCGGCGCGAGGGAGATGGTGTCAAGGTAGCGCTGGCGGACATATTCCTCGCCTCTGTCCAGTACCCCGCCGCGAAGGATAAAGCGGCGGATGTCCTGGCTGCGCGACCACGGGAAGCAGTCCTCAAAGAGGATCTCGCGGTTATGGTACCACGGGTAGCCGCCGAACAGCTCGTCGGCGCATTCCCCCGAGAGCGCTACCGTATAGTCCTTCTTGATCTCACGGCAGAAAAGCAGCAGGGAGGAGTCCACGTCCACATATCCGGGCAAATCACGCGCCTCCACGCTGTCGTAAAGCGCGTCGGCAAGCAGCCTGTTGTCGAGGATCACCTCGTTGTGCCCGGTGTCGGCGCTCCTGACCATCATGTGGATGTATTCATAGTCGGCATTCGGCTGGAAAAGGCTTTTCTGAAAGTATTTCTGATTGTCGCGGTACTCCACCGAGTAGGTGTGGATCCTGCCCAGTCTGTTCTCCCTGTGGAAGAGAGAGGCGGTCTTGACGATTATGCTGCTGTCCAGACCGCCGGAGAGAAACATACACATCGGTACATCGCTGACCAGCTGCCGCTGTATGGCGTCCGTCAGCAGGTACCGTGTCTTTTCAATGGTTTCCGCTTCCGAATCGGTGTGCTCGCGCGCCTCGATCGAGAAGTAGGTCTTGCGCGTCAGCCTTCCGTTTCGGTAAAAGGCGCATTCCCCGGGATTCAGCTCAAAAACGCCTTTGAATACGCCGCAGGACGGCGTACGCGCGGGGCCGAGAAAAAAGATTTCATTCAAACCCTGCTCGTCGAGCACGGGCTTGACAATGCCGCTTGCCAGCAGCGCCTTGATTTCCGAGCCGAAAATCAGACCGCCCTTGTATTCGTAATAAAACAGCGGCTTCACACCGATTTTGTCGCGGCAGAGAAAGAGCGAGCGGTCGCGCGTGTTGAACACGGCAAAGGCAAAAATGCCGTTGAGCTTTTCGGGACATTGTTCGCCGTATTTTATGAATGCTTTTAACACCACTTCGGTGTCGCTGTGGCCGCGGAAGTGGAAGCCGTCCGCCCGCAGCTCCTCGCGCAGCGCCTCCGTGTTGTACAGCTCTCCGTTGTAGACGATGACGTAGGTGACGTCCTTGTGCCGCACCGACATCGGCTGCTTGCCGTTTTCCCTGTCGATGACGACCAGACGGCGGTGGATCAAGGCGGTGTCGCCGTTGATGTAAATGCCGTTTTCATCGGGGCCGCGCCGCTCGAGCGTCTCCGACATCGCGCTCAGTGTTTTTACCCTGTCAGGCATTTTGCTGCCTGACTCAATCCATCCTGCAATTCCGCACATAGGATTTCCTCCCTGATTTCAAATAATACGTGTGTTGTCTTGTTACCGTTTGCGCAGCGTCAGCAAAAAGCAGATCGCCACCGTCAGCAGCGCCGCTCCCGAGAGCACGCTTCCGCCGTAAAAGTCCGGCCGGCTCACCTCGGCGGTGGAAAATACCGCCACCTCCTTCGCGGTCAGAAAAAGACCGATGCGTGCGAACAGAGCGGTCAGGATCCCCTGGATAATTCTCATCAGAAAAAATAACGGCTTGCTGACATCCAACTTCCCCAGCGCGGCAAATACCTGAAAATGCACGCACACGCCGCCGAACCCGACGGCGAAGGCGGCGAGAGCAAAGGGATAGCCTTCGCTCAGGGCGCAGACGCCCGAGCTGACCTCCAGCGCGGACATCAGCAGGCAGCGAACCGACGCGGAGGGAAGGAGAGCATCGCAGATGCCGCCGAAAGCGGAAAACAGCAGCACCAGCCCGCAAATCATCACCATACTTTTTGAGGCGTCGTAAGCGGACTCGACCAGCGCGGAGGAGAGCGGTTCGCCTTGGGATGATATTTCTTTTACAGAATGATAATCATCCGGTTTTGAAAGAAAACGCAAGCCGATACCCGTCAGCAGCACCGCCGCGGTCTGGGAGAGCAGCAGCACTGCGCCGACCTCCGTGCTGCCGTAGAGTGTGTTGCCGACGAAGCTGATGAGGAACCCGGGTCCCGCGCTGACGCAGAAGAGCGCCGCGCGCTTTGCCTGTTTTTCGCTGACCTGACCGCTGCGGTACAGCTCCGAAACAGCACGCGCGCCCACGGGATAACCGCCGATCAGCGAGAGGAGGATCACGGGAGCGAACGCACCGCTCAGTCCGAAAAGACTTCTTGCCGGTTGTTCCAGAAGCCTTCCGACCCGCTGACAAAGACCTGTCCTGACCGCCATGCCGCTCAGGGCGAGCATGGGAAACAGCGACGGCGTGAGAACGCGCAGACACAGGTCCATGCCCTCCGCCGCGCCCTTTCGGCAGCTGTCCGAAAAAATCAGAGCTGCCGCGCACAGACCGACCACTAAAGCCGCCGTCAGAGCCGTGCCTGTTCTTTGCCGATTGAATCCTGCTATCACTATCCATCACCGATAATATATATGAGTGCCGCCGCATAAATATTAGGGAACCTCGAAAAATTCCTTACCGTGCATAAGCACGGAATCTTCACGGCATAATCCAGCCAAAGATTTTCCGCACTTCCGCGCGGCACTGAATGAGTAGAGGCTTCCTTTAGCAAAACAGAATGGGGAGAGTGAAAAAGATGAAACGACCAACCGCGAGGATCCCCCTCGATCTCGGCACCGCGCCGCTCATTGAGATGATAGGGAACCGCAGCGTGAGCGTGGAAGGCTCCACGGGGATACTGCTTTATGAGACGACCAATATCAAGATCGGAACAAACCGCATGGTGCTTTCCTTTGAGGGCAGGGGACTGGGTGTGCGCTGTGTGTCGGGCTCCTGTGTGGAGATCACGGGCTATGTGACAAAAATAGAATTTGTGAGCTGAGGTGCCTATGTTAGTTTCAGTTGTTCGCTTCTGCAAGGGATATGTGGATTTCACCGCGAGGGGAAGATCTCCCGAGCGGCTGCTCAACCTTACAGCCGTGCGCGGGATCTCTCTTTGGAACCCGAAGCCCGTGGAGGGCGGCGTCTGCGGCTCGATGTACGCCTCGGATTACAGGCGTATCCGCCCGCTCGCCGCGCGCGCCGGGGTAGCGGCGAGGGTAGAGCGAAGGCACGGACTTCCGTTCATTGTCAACCGCTATAAGGGACGTCTCGGGCTGCCCGTCGGCGCAGTGCTGGGAGCGGTTCTGATCGTTTTTCTCTCCCAGTTTCTCTGGTCGCTGCGGATCGTGGGGGCGGACAATATCAGCGAGAGAAAAATCCGTGACTGTCTCGCCGACAACGGCATCACCGTCGGCACACGCAAGAGCGCGGTGGATGTTGACAAGACGGAGCGCGGTATGCTGCTGGAGCTGGACGATATCCGCTGGCTGAGCGTCAATCTTCTCGGCTGCACGGCGGATATCGAGGTGAGGGAAAAGGCGAAAAAACCCGATGTTATGAGTCTTGAGCCGTGCAACATCAAGGCGAAGGAGGACGGTGTGATCACCTCCGTCAAGGCGAGAGGCGGCTTTTCCGAGGTCAAGGTCGGCAGCGGCGTGGTAAAGGGCGACTTGCTTGTCAGCGGCGTGAAAATGACAAAACTGAATACACCGAGCTACCTTCACGCGGACGCGGATGTGTATGCGGATGTTTATTCTGAAAGAGAATTAAAAATCCCGAAGCAGTATGACTATTATTCTTTATCGGAAAATACCGCGGAGCGCAAACGGATGAGGCTCTTCGGGCTAGAGCTGCCGGTCACCTTTTCCTTTGCGGCGTACGACGACGCCGTTTTTACGCTGCGCGAGGAGAGCCTCTGTGTCAATGATACGCTGCTGCCGCTGTCGCTCCTTACGGAAACAGAGCGGGGCCTGAGCCGTCACGAGGCCGCGCCGGACAGAGAGCAGGCGAAAACGGTGTTCCGCAACGCCGAGCTTTTGTACGAGGCGTTCAGCCGTCCTGAGGGCACAGTCAAGCGCCGCGACCTCACGGTCACAGAGGACGAAGAAGGCTTTTCGTGTCATTTTTCCTGTGTTTTTAATGAAAATATCGCGGAAGAGGCGGAATTCAGCGTGACAGAGGGCTAGAGATGTGGTATAATAGTAAAAAGGCAATGAACAGACTATGACGTTTCGTCATATTTGGAGTTTGGAAAGGCAGGGAGGAATCACAATGCGTATTTTATGTATCGGTGACGTGGTCGGAAGTATCGGCTGTCGTTTTCTGCGCGAGAGGCTGCCGTCTCTCAAGCGGTTCAAGGGGGTAGATCTGGTTATTTGCAACGGAGAGAACTCGGCTGACGGAAACGGTCTCACTCCCGTTTCCGCGCGCTATCTGTTTGACAGCGGTGTTGACGCGATCACGCTGGGCAACCACGCGTTCCGCCGTCCCGAGGTCTACAGCCTCCTTGAGGAAAATCCCTTCATTGTGCGCCCTGCCAACTTTCCCGACAGATCCACACCCGGTTCGGGAATCATCAACCTCGATCTGGGCAGGAGGATCGTCACCATCATCAACCTGATGGGCAACCTCGGCGTGGAGGACGGGCTGGAGAACGCCTTTGACTGCGCTGACAGGATGCTCGCGCGGGCGGAGAGCAAAATCATTCTCCTTGATTTCCATGCCGAAACCACCAGCGAGAAGCGCGCCCTCGGCTACTATCTGGACGGACGCGTCTCGGCGGTGTTCGGTACGCACACCCATGTGCAGACCTCTGATGCGCAGGTATTGCCCAAAGGTACGGGCTACATCACCGACCTCGGAATGACGGGAACCATCCATTCTGTCCTCGGCGTCAAGACCGAAATCATCATCAACCGCTTCCGCACCAAGCTGCCCGCGCGGTTCGATCTGGCGGTGGGGGACTGCAAGCTCGAGGCGGCGGTTTTTGATATTGATGACAAAAGCGGAAGGTGCCTGGGCGCCGAGGCGTTGAGAATCGAATGACGGGACGCGGTTCCTGTCCGAACTGGCGAAAAGATGTCAAAAATTTTTCGGTAATCTGTATTTTGACTATTGAAATATTTCCGAAAAGCCTGTATAATATTCATGGTAATTATCATGTTTGAAGGTATGCGTTCCCAACGCAGTTTCAGATTTCAAAAAGGACGTGCAGTATTATGATTAACGGTGAGATGCTCAAGCAGGCGATTATCTCGGGTGCGCACAATATCAGCACCCAAAAGAATCACATCAATGACCTTAATATCTTCCCTGTGCCCGACGGTGACACAGGTACCAATATGTCCATGACGGTGATGGCTGCCGCGAAGGCTCTTGAGGAATACGAGGGCACAAACGCGGGCGAGGTTGCCGAGATCGCCGCCAAGGCGATGCTCAGAGGCGCCAGAGGCAACTCGGGCGTCATCACCTCCATTCTGTTCCGCGGCTTCGGTCAGGGTCTCAAGGACATGGAGGAGGTCAACGGCAAGAATATTGCCGCGGCTCTCGGGATCGGCGTGGACGCCGCCTATAAGGCTGTTACCAAGCCCGCTGAGGGAACCATCCTCACCGTGGCGAGAATGGCGTATGAGGCGGGCGTTGAGGTCTCCAAGGGAAAGCATGACGCGCTTTTTGTCTGGCAGGCGATCGTCGACGCGGCGAATGACGCGCTCTCCCTGACTCCCGAGCTTCTGCCTGTCCTCAAGAAGGCGGGCGTGGTTGACGCAGGCGGCAAGGGTCTGTGTACCATCTTTGAGGGTATGCTCACCTATTTCAAGGACGGCGAGGTGGTTCCCTACGAGGAGACCGCCGATGTGACGGTCGATACCTTTGACAGCGCCGCCGCAGAGTTTGACGATGATATCGAGTTCACCTACTGCACGGAATTTATTGTCGGCAGAGATCCCGAGATCGAGACCGATCCCGAGGAGCTGCGCGAATTCTTGAAGACCATCGGCGACTGTGTCGTGGTCGTCAACGATGATGAGATCATCAAGGTCCATGTTCACACCGAGATCCCCGGCAACGCGCTTTCCAAGGGCCTTGAGTTCGGTCAGCTGCTCACCGTCAAGGTTGAGAACATGAAGGAGCAGCACAAGAACGCCAAGAAATCCAGAAAGCCCAAGAAGGAGGAGTTCGCCTTCGCGGAGCCGACCGAGCAGTTCGGCTTTGTCGCTGTCGCGGCAGGCGAGGGCATGAAGAACCTCTTCACGGAGCTGGGCTGCGCCAATGTGGTTTCGGGCGGTCAGAGCATGAATCCCAGCACGGACGATATCTACGCGGCGATCCTCGCGACCCCTGCCAAGAACGTCATCGTGCTTCCCAATAACAAGAATATTATTCTCGCGGCGGAGCAGACCATCCCCATGGTCACTGACAGAAACGTTGTCATCGTGCCCACCAGAACCATTCCGCAGGGCATGACGGCGCTGCTCAACTTCGACCCCGAGATCTCTGCGGAGAGCAACGCGCAGCTGATGCTGGACGCGGCTCACGCTGTCGGTACCGGTCTTGTCACCTTTGCCGCGCGCAACAGTGAGTTCGGCGGCAAGAAGATCAAGGAGGGCGACATCATCGCTCTCGAAAACGGTAAGCTCACCATCACCGAAAAGAGCGCCGTCAAGGCTCTCGTCAAGCTCGCGAAGAGCATGGTGACCCGTGATACCTCCTTCATTACCTTGATTTGGGGTGAGGATATCGAGGAGGAGGACGCCCAAAAGGCGTTTGACGAGCTGCAGGATAAGTACGGCTCCCGCTGTGATATTTCGCTTGTCAGAGGCGACCAGCCTGTTTACTACTTTATTCTCAGCGTCGAATAATGAGATAGAATCACATTGCGGTCAGTGGTCAGTGGTCAGACAATAGCCACGCCACTGACCTTTTTTGGATATATCCGAACGCACGAAAAACGATAATTCATTTCTTTCGGTTAACCTTATGCCTTCATTATACAGAACACCTGTTTCCGCTCTCAGCGGAGTCGGTCCCAAGCGGGTGGAGCAGTTTGAAAAGCTGGGCGTCCGCACGGTCGGCGAGCTGATTAACTTCTATCCCAGAGCGTATGAGGACTGGACGTCCGTGACGAAAATCGAAAATATCACCGAAGAGGGAATGTACTGCGTCAGGGCGACTCTCGGCACCTCGGTATCTAACTCCGTTCTCGGAGGCGGCAGGATCCTGTCCAGGTGCAGCGTCTACGACGACACGGGCACGCTGAAGCTGGTTTTCTTCAATAACCGTTACATCAGCCAGATGCTCGCCTACGGCGGAGAATATTTCTTTTTCGGAAAAATCACCTTTGACAGCTACGGAGGTCAGATGGTGTCTCCCATGTTCGCCTCGGTGAAGGAGGGAGCGGGGATCCACCCCATCTACCGGCAGACGGCAGGCCTGTCGAGCAAGACCATCGCCAACGCGGTGAAAAACGCGCTGAAAATGCTGCCGGAGAGCGTTGGCGACCCGTTTCCCGAGCAGGTGCGCAGACATTTTGATCTCTGCGGACTGAAGCAGGCTTTGCTGGATATCCACTTCCCGAGAACCTCCGAAGCGCTCGATCAGGCGCGTCGGAGGCTGGTCACGGAGGAACTGGTGGTGCTCAATCTCGGGATGCGGGGACTGCGTGAGCACAGCCGCACCATCAGCGGCGTGAAGATCAGGAGCGATTGCTCCGCCGAATTCGAGAAGCTGCTGCCGTTTGCGCTGACGGGCGCGCAAAAACGCGCGATAAGCGACTGCGTGAACGATATGCTCACCAAAAACGCGCAGATGAACCGTCTGGTGCAGGGCGACGTCGGCTCGGGCAAGACTGCCGTTGCCGCCTCGGTGTGCTACACCGTCATGAAAAACGGCTTTCAGGCGGCGTTTATGGCGCCGACCGAGATTCTCGCGCGGCAGCATTTTGAGACCTTTTCCAAGCTGCTTGCCGGCACGTCAATGAGCGTGGCGCTGCTCACGGGCGCGCTCAGGGAGAGCGAGAAGAAGCGCGTGCGGCAGGGACTTGCCGATGGCAGCATTGACCTCGTGATCGGCACTCACGCGCTGATTACCGATAAAACAGAATTTGACAATCTCGGACTTGCCGTCACGGACGAGCAGCACCGCTTCGGCGTGGCGCAGCGCGCCAAGCTGTTGTCCAAGGGCGACAATCCGCATCTTCTTGTCATGAGCGCTACACCCATTCCGCGCACGCTCGGACTGATCATTTTCGGAGATCTGGACATCTCCGTGATCGACGAGCTGCCGCCCAACCGCAAGCCCGTAAGGACGGTGCTGATGGGAAGCTCGCAGCACGGCCGCATCTACGGCTTTATCCGCGAGGAGGTCGGAAAGGGGAGGCAGGCATACATCGTCTGTCCTCTGGTAGAGGAGGGTGAAACGGACGGCGTCGCGTCCGCGGAGGAGTACGCCGCGGAGCTGATGCTGAGGGAGTTTCCCGATATTCCCGTCGGTCTGGTACACGGCAAGCTCAGACCCGATGAAAAGGAGCGCGTGATGACCGCCTTCGCGGCGGGCGAGTACAAGATCCTTGTCGCGACGACCGTCATCGAGGTCGGGGTCGACGTTCCGAACGCCTCGGTCATGCTGATAGAAAACGCCGAGCGCTTCGGTCTCTCACAGCTGCACCAGCTGCGCGGACGTGTCGGAAGAGGGGAGGCGCAGTCCTTCTGTGTCCTTATCAGCGACCGTCTCAGCGCGGTCACGCGGCAGCGGCTCGAGGTGATGTGCTCCACCAATGACGGCTTCAGAATTGCCGACGAGGATCTGAAGATGCGCGGCCCGGGTGATTTCTTCGGTGAGCGGCAGCACGGTCTGCCGCAGCTTGCCATCGCGGACTTCGCCGATACAAAAAGTCTCGAGCTTTCCCAGAAAATCGCCGATTATATCATATATGTATACAAGGACCTCCGCAATGATGAGCTGCGTCTGCTGAACGCCGAGATCGACAGGCTTTTTGACCGCGGCGGTCATAATACCATGAATTAGGAGTAGTGACACATGAAGAAAACAGCAGTCAGAGTCATTTCCGTACTGTGCGTGCTTTGCGTGATTCTCACCGCGTCAGCGGTGTCCGCGGGCGCGATCAATTTTTCCAACAACGTAGACCTCCACTGCGAGGCGGCGCTGATGGTGAACATGGACAATGGTCAGATTGTTTTTGAGAAAAATGCCGACGAAAAGCGCTATCCCGCTTCAACCACCAAAATCATGACCTATATTGTCGCCTATGAGAATATTGACGACATAGAAAACACCAGGATCCCCATCAAGCAGGAGGTGATGAGCAAGCTGAAAGATACCGACAGCTCTCTCGCCAATGTGGCGAGTCACGTCGGCAGCACGATGACCGCGATCGACCTGCTCTACAGTATGATGGTGCCCTCCGGCAACGACGCGGCGCTGACGCTCGCGGACTATGTCGGCGAGGGCGACGTGGATAAGTTTGTCGGGATGATGAACGAAAAGGCAAAGGAGCTTGGCTGCGAGGACACGCATTTCGAGAATCCCGACGGTCTCCACAACAAGGATCACTACACCACGGCGCGCGACCTCTACAAAATCACTACCTATGCGCTGAGTCTGCCGCACTTCTTTGAGATTTCCAACACCACCGAACACACCTGCAAGGGCGAAAGCAGCCCTCTGGTGACGACCAACTATCTGATTGACGGCGCGCGCGGCGGCGAGTATTACTACCGCTACGCGCAGGGAATCAAGACGGGAACCACAGACGAGGCGGGCAGATGTCTGGTTACCACCGCTTCCGCCGACGGCAATTCCTACATTCTGGTGCTCCTCGGCGCGCCCTACAAGATGGGTGTGCAGGAGGAATACTACACCTTTATCGACGCGGCGGCGCTGTTCCGCTGGGCGCTTGTCGAGCTGGAGATGCAGACCGTCAAGTCAAGCCAGACGCCCATCTGTGAGCAGAAGGTCAAGCTCGCGTGGGGAAGGGATACCGTGACGCTGGTGCCGCAGAACAACCTCAACGCGATCATGCCCAAGGACGCCAAGACAGAGGATATCATTGTGGAAACGGAGCTGCCCGAGGTGCTCGAGGCGCCTCTCTCCACCGATACGCCCGTCGGCAAGGCGTCGGTCTACTACGTTGACAATAAGAGCGGCGAAAAGCAGGTCCTCGCGGAGGTCAATCTCGTGCCTGTTGAGAACATTGACCGAAGCGGCATCCTCGCCGTGCTCGACGTCATCGGCACAATTTTCAGATCCTACTGGTTCATCGTTGTTATCCTGGTGATCATCCTTGCGGTGGCGGGCTATGTCATTGCCTCAAAAATCCACCGCGCGAAAATGAGAAAGAGAAGAAAGGTCAAGAAGTACCGCAACTTCTGATGATGAAGGCCGCGCGCAGCGCGGCTTTTCTGTTACCAAATTGTAAATAAACTGTAAGCTTATTTTCCCGCGACCCGTGGTATAATTACATATAAGAAATATGTGGGGGTATCTATTGTGAAGTGTCCGTATTGCAGCTACGAAGAAAGCAAGGTTATCGATTCCCGTTCCGCCGATGACGGCGAGAGGATCCGCCGCCGCAGGGAGTGTCTGAAATGCGGCAAGCGTTTCACAACGCACGAGGTGATCGAAATGGTGCCGATCATCGTCGTCAAGCGCGACAAATCCCGCGAGGTCTATGACCGCAGCAAGCTCACCGCGGGCATTCTCAGAGCGTGCGAAAAGCGCCCCGTTTCCCTCAAGCAGATCGAGCAGATCGTGGACCGCATCGAGGCGAAGATCCAGAGTATGCTCGACCGTGAGGTTACCTCCATGCAGATCGGCGAGTACGCCATGGCGGAGCTGAAATCCGTCGATGAGGTCAGCTACGTCCGTTTTGCCTCGGTGTACCGTCAGTTCAAGGATATCAACACCTTCCTCGAGGAGCTGAACAAGCTGCTCACAGAAAAAAAATAGCGGAAAAAACGCAGGCGGTGCCTGCGTTTTTTGTTTGCCGTTATGCGTATTTTTCCGCCGCCGCGACCGCCAGCCGGTCGCAGCGCTCGTTTTCGGGATGACCCGCGTGACCCTTGACCCAGTTGACCTCGACAACGTGTATTTCACAGAGCCGCAGAAGCCGCTCCCACAGATCGGGATTGAGCGCCTTGTCCTTTTTGTTGCGCATCCAGCCCTGCGCGCGCCATTTCTTTGCCCAGCCCAGCTTGAGGGCGTTGCAGACGTACTGCGAGTCGCTGTAGAGCTTTACCTCGCAGGGCTCCTTGAGCGCCTCGAGCGCGAAAATCACCGCGCAAAGCTCCATGCGGTTGTTCGTGGTGTTAGCCTCGCCCCCCGAAAGCTCCTTTTCGTGACCGTTATAGCGCAGCACCGCCCCCCAGCCGCCGGGACCGGGATTGCCGCTGCACGCGCCGTCGGTAAAAACTTCAACCTGTTTCATATTGTTCTCCTTTGTCAGCGTGTTGTGTCTGAGATATATTTTGCCACAAACTGCCTATAATAACAATAGGACAGGAGAAATATGGAAAAATAATTTATAATTCTCGCAACGACTTGACACAGCGGCGGAATGTGCGGTAAAATATAACGTAAATGTATGCTTGGAGAAGCATACCCTTTTGAGAATATTGTCCTGTACGGTTAACAATATATAGAACGGAAAAATCTTTAGAAATACGGAGGTAAGCATTTGTGAGTACAGACCGCAACAAGAAAAACTACAAGCTCAAGCAGAGCAGGTACTCAAAGAAAGCACCGAAAAAGGGGCAGAAAAAGGGAGCGAAGAACGTCAGACAGACGCACAAGGCGCCGCGGAAGCCGTCGGTAAAGGTTTCTTTCCTCGGCGGACTGAATGAGATCGGCAAGAATATCACCCTGATCGAGTGTGAGGGCGATATGCTGATCGTGGACTGCGGCATGGCGTTCCCTGACGGAGATATGCTGGGCGTTGACCTGGTCATTCCCGATTTCACCTATATTGAGCAGAATGCCGACAAGATCAGGGGTATTGTCCTCACGCACGGACACGAGGACCATATCGGAGGCTTGCCGTTCCTTCTGTCAAGGGTGAACATACCTCTCTACGGAACCCCGCTGACGCTGGGACTGGTGGGAAACAAGCTCCGCGAGCACAGCCTGTTCAACAAGACGAAGATGCACGTCGTCAACGCGGGCGACACGGTGAAGCTTGGCTGTATGCACGTCAAGTTCATTCACGTGAACCACTCGATTCCCGACGCGGTGGCGTTCGCCATCAAGACTCCCGCGGGAACCATCGTGCATACGGGCGACTTCAAAATCGACTGCACCCCGATCTCGGGAGATACCATTGACCTTTCCAGCTTTGCCAAGGTGGGAGACGAGGGCGTCCTCGCGCTCCTCGGCGAGAGCACCAACGCGGAGCGAGCGGGCTACACCCCCACGGAGAGGATGGTTTCCGACAGCCTGAATATGCTGTTCAACAAGGCGGAGCAGTACCGCATCATCATCGCGACCTTCGCATCCAATGTCAACCGAGTGCAGCAGATCATCAACTGCGCGCACAAATACGGCAGAAAGGTCGCTTTCTCGGGCAGAAGCATGGTCAACTACATGGACGTTGCCAAAAAGCTCGGCTATCTTCACATTCCCGACAATATCCTGATCGACCTCGATATGCTCGACAAGTATCCGCGCCAGCAGATCGTCCTGGTGACGACAGGCTCCCAGGGAGAGCCGATGAGCGCCCTGTCCCGCATGGCGTATTCCGACCACCGCAAGGTGATGGTGGGCGAGGGCGACTTTATCATCATTTCCGCGAATCCCATCCCCGGCAACGAGAAAACCGTCGGCAACGTTGTTGACGAGCTGCTCAAGAAGGGATGCAGGGTGATTTACGAATCCATGTACGATGTACACGTTTCGGGTCACGCCTGTCAGGAGGAGCTGAAGCTCATTCACAGGCTGGTCAGACCGAAATATTTCATTCCCGTCCACGGTGAGCAGAAGCACCTGAGAAAGCACGCCGACCTGGCGGAGTTCCTCGGCATGGAGAGGAAGAACATCTTTATCGGCGACGTCGGCAGCACGATCGAGCTGAACGAGGAGTACATGAAGGAGCTTCCGCCCGTTCCCGCGGGAAAGGTCTTTGTGGACGGACTCGGCGTCGGAGACGTCGGCAGCATCGTGCTGCGTGACAGAAAGCACCTCGGACAGGACGGCCTGATCATCATTGTCGCTTCCCTCGACGTCTACGACGGGCACGTCATCAGCGGTCCCGACGTGGTATCGCGCGGCTTTGTCTATGTCCGCGAGAGCGAGACCCTGCTCGAGGAGGTGCGCAAGCTGGCGCTGGATATCCTCGAGGACTGCGCCGAGAAGAACATTCACGAGTGGGGCGTCATCAAGAACCGCATCAAGGATGAGGTTTCCAAGCTGATCGCGCAGAGGACGCGCCGCGCTCCCATGATTCTTCCGATTCTGCAGGAAGTATAACGAAACAAGGAGGAAGGCCCGGTGCCGGGTCTTTCGATTCATGATTAACCGGTATAGAATATGAGAAAAAAACATTGGATGCTGTCGCCCTGGTTTATTATTTTCGCCGCGGTGATGCTTTTGATGACAACCATCTCCGCAAACTACAATATGGTGGTATTTTACACCGAGCTGGGCATCACCATAGCCGCCTCGGCGGTGGTGTTCGCGCTCAGCCTTCGCTTCAGCGCGTATATCAGGGGGATTGTCAGGAGCACCGCCGACAGGATCGACGGTCTGGATCACGACTACCTGGAGCGTTACAAATATCCCATTGCCGTCGTAGGCCCCGAGGGAGATATCGCCTGGTGCAACGCCCGCTTCCGCAAGGCGATCGGCGCGCGCAGCCCCGAGGGCGACCACATCAACAACTATATCTCGGGCTATGATTTCGGCGATATCGTGGACAGCGACGGCGTGGACGTCGCCGTTGACGGCAGGGAGTTTACGGTGTACTGTATGTCCGCCGACAATTCGGTTGTCTGCCACTTTATTGAAAATACCTATTTCAAAAGCACGGTGCGCGAGTATCATGCTTCGATCCCCTGCGTCGCGCTGATAACCTTTGACAACGCCGAGGACTTTGTGTCCAGCTCCGAGGAGTATTATTCCACGGTCGCGATCTCGCTGGAGGCGAACCTGCAGCGGTGGGCGAACGAATACAAGGCGATGTACAAAAAAATCAGCAATAACCGCTATATGATCATTTTCCGCGACGAGGATATCGACAAGATGATCGCCCAGCGCTTTCCAATCCTCAAGGATGTGCGCTCCATCGGCACCTCGCGTCATATCGCCACCATCTCCGTCGGCCTCGCGAGGGGCAGCAAGACGGTGCGTGAGAGTGAGCTGAACGCCAGAAAGGCGCTGGAAATGGCCCTTGGACGCGGCGGCGATCAGGTAGCGATCATCCGCGACAACTCCTATGAGTTCTTCGGCGGCACCGCGGCGGCGGCGGAGAAGGTGAGCAAGGTGCGGATGCGCGTCATTGCCAACGCCATCAGCCGCGCGGTTACGGACGCCGACAAGATCTATATCATGGGACACCGCTTTTCCGATCTCGACTGCGTGGGCGCGTCAATCGGTATGCAGTGCATCATGGAAAAGACCTTCAAGAAATACAGCAAGGTAGTCATCAACAAGGACGCCACTATGGCGCGCCAGCTGATCGACTATGTGGACGAGCGGATCGAGGGCGAGGTATTCGTCACGCCCGACGACGCGCTGCGCGGCATTACCGCGAAAACGCTGCTCATCATCGTTGACACCCATATCGCGACCTCTCTGGAGAGCAAGGAGCTTTATGAGAGAAGCAAGCGCGTGGTTGTCATCGACCACCACCGCAAGGCGGTCAACTACATCAGCAACGCGCTGGTATTCTGTCACGAGCCATCGGCGTCGTCAGCCTGCGAGATGTGCAGCGAGATCATCAGCTATCTCGATGACAAGCCGCTCGGATACATCCAGGCGGACGCTCTGCTTTCGGGTATTATGCTCGACACCAAGAACTTCGTCCTCAAAACGGGCGTGCGCACCTTTGAGGCGGCGGCGTATCTCCGGCGCAAGGGAGCCAACACCCTCACCGTCAAGGAGATGTTCTCGGGCAGCATAGACACCTACCGCGAGAAGGTGGAGATCGTCGTGCGCAGCGAGGTGTACCGCGGCTGCGCGATTTCCACCTCGGACAAGATCACGGAGGACATCCGTCTCGCCTCGGCGCAGGCGGCGGACGAGATGCTCACGCTCAAGGGCATTTCCGCCTCGTTCGTCATTTTCGGCGACAAGGAGAAAATCAACATTTCGGCACGCAGCTACGGCAGGGTCAATGTCCAGCTGATCATGGAGAAGATGGGCGGCGGCGGTCACCAGACGATGGCCGCGACCCAGCTTTACGGCTCGACCCTCGAGGACGCGCGCAAACAGCTGACCGAGGCGATAGACAGCGTGCTTGACTACGCGGAAGCGGAATAAACCCCCGATCCGCTGTGAAACAGTGATAACATAGATTACATAACATACGGAAGGATGGTTAAGATCATGAAGGTAATCCTTTTACAGGACATCAAGGCGCTCGGCAAGAAGGGCGAGCTGGCGGAGGTCTCCGAGGGCTACGGCAGAAACTATCTGCTCCCCAAGAAGCTCGCCAAGGAAGCGAACGCGCAGGCGATGAATGAATACAAGAACGCCGAGAATTCCAAGAATTACAAGATCGCGGCCGCGAAGGCGGAAGCGGAGAAGAACAAAGCGGCGCTTGAGGGAAAAATCCTGCGCATTCAGGCGAAGGGCAACAACGGCAGACTTTTCGGCAGCATCACCGCCAAGCAGGTAGCCGAGGAGATCAAAAAGCAGTTCGGGATCGATATCGACAAGCGCAAGGTCGCGCTTGACCGCGATATCAAGGAGTTTGGCACCTACAAGGCGGAAATCAAGCTCTACACCGGCATCACCGCGGCGCTCAGCGTTCAGGTAGGTGAAGCGTAAGCCATGGCTAACGCAGACTATCCGGCTGATTTCGGCACACTGCCCGCCGACGTCCGCGCCGAGCAGGCGGTGCTGGGAGCGGCGCTGATACGCAGCTCCGTATTTGACGAGGTGCTCGATTATATCAAAACGCCCGACTGTTTTTTTCAGGGCATCCACAGGCGCATCTTTGAGGAAATGATGCTGATGATGAACAGCGGCGTCCCCATAGACCCCGTTATTCTCATCGACCGCCTCAAGGGAGAGCGGGAATTTGAGGATGTCGGCGGTCAGGAGTATATCCTCAACCTCGCCGACGCCTGTCCCGCGCCGAGCAACGCGAAGTTTTACGCGCAGATCGTCGCGGACAAGTACAAGCTCAGAAGGCTGATCACCGCCTCGCGCGCCATTATCGACGACGCGACCGAGCAGGCGGGAGATACCGCCCTGATCCTCGATTCGGCGGAGCAGCGGCTGTTTGACATCCGCAGCGAGGGCGAAACCAAGGGACTCGAGCGCATCAACTCCGTCATTTTGCAGACCTTCGACCGTCTGGACGACCTCAACCGCGACGCGGACAGCAATACCCGCGCTATTCCCACGGGGATCGGCGACCTTGACCGCATGATCACGGGTCTGAACCGTTCCGACCTGATTATTCTTGCCGCGCGCCCCGGTATGGGAAAAACCAGCTTCGCGCTCAATATCGCGCGCAACGTCGCCTGTCAGTCAAAGAAAACCGTTGCGTTTTTCTCGCTGGAAATGTCGAAGGAGCAGCTTGCCAGCCGCTTGCTCTCCTCCGAGGCAATGGTGGGCGGCACCAAGCTGCGCACGGGAAAGCTCACCGACGAGGAATGGCAGCGCCTGATTCCCGCGAGCGATGTTCTCAAAAACGCCAATTTGTTTCTGGACGACACCTCGACGATCACGATTACCGAAATGAAGGCGCGTCTGCGCCGGCTCAAGCAGGTAGATCTGGTTGTCATCGACTATCTCCAGCTGATGGCGAGCGGCAGGCGGATCGATAACCGCGTGCAGGAAATCTCCGCCATCACCCGAAACCTCAAAATCATGGCGAAGGAGCTGAACGTGCCCATCATCACGCTGTCCCAGCTCTCCCGTGCCTCGGAGCAGCGCACGGGCGACCACCGCCCCCAGCTTTCCGACCTTCGTGACTCGGGTTCCATCGAGCAGGACGCGGACATCGTTCTCTTCCTTTTCCGCGAGGGCTACTACGACCGTGAAAACGGCGGCGAGGATGCCGCCGCACCGCAGGCGGACATGAATTCGGGCGAGTGCATTGTCGCCAAGAACCGTCACGGTGAAACCAGCACCGTCAAGCTGCACTGGCAGGGCGAGTTCATGCGCTTCACGGGCATGGAGAAGAAATATGATCGCTGAGGTGCTGCGCGACTGCGAACGCTGCGGGCTTTTGTCCCGCGGGGATTCGGTTATCGCCGCGCTTTCCGGCGGCGCGGATTCCGTCGCGCTGCTGCACTTTCTTATTTCGATAAAAGAAAAATATCAACTCAAAGTATCTGCCGCCCATCTGAACCACGGCATCAGGGGGGCGGAGGCGGCAGGCGACGAGCTGTTTTGCAAATTGCTTTGCAGGGCATGGCAGGTGGAGCTGTTTGTCCGTCACGCCGACGTTCCCGCGCTCGCGAGGCAGCGCGGCATCAGCGAAGAGCTGTGCGGCAGGGAGGAGCGCTACGCTTTTTTTGAGGAGCTGGCAAGGGAGAAGCGGGCGAAGATCGCCACCGCCCACACCGCCTCCGACAATGCCGAGACGCTGCTGTTCCATCTCGCGAGGGGAACCTCGCTGCGGGGCGCCGCCGCGATACCTCCGAAAAGAGGGAACGTGATACGGCCGCTTCTTTCCCGCACGAGGGCGGAGATCGAAGCCTATTGCGAAGCCAATCATCTGCGCTACGTAACGGACAGCACGAATCTCAGCGATGAATACACGCGCAACCGCATTCGTCATCATGTCATTCCCGCGCTCAGGGAGGTCAATCCCGCGCTGGAGGCGGCGCTGACGCGTTTCACACGCGACGCCGCCGAGGTCAGCAATTTCCTGGAGCGGCAGGCGGAGAGGCTTCTGTCGGAAGCGCGGACTACCTATGGGTACCGTGCCGGAATACTGCGTGAAGCCGATATCGCCGTGCGGAAGGCGGCGCTCAGCCGCCTGTGCAGAGAATGCGGCGAGGCTCCCGAGCACCGTCATGTGGATCTGCTGCTGGCGGTCCTGCGGGACGGTGGCGCGGTGGAGCTGAACAAAACACACACCCTTGTGTGTGACGGCGGTCTGCTGCGGGTAAGCACCTCGGCGGCGGAGCAGGCGGAGATCCCGTTTGACAAGCCGCTTTCATTTGTCTTTCAGGGCGTCGGCTACCGCGCCGATGCCGATGATTCATTATTCGAAAACAATACCCTGCTGTTCCGTTCCACACGCGCAGGCGATCATTTTTCTTTTCAAAAAAGAAAAATAACCAAACCTATGGGAAAGGCGCTGCGTGAGATCGGCGTTCCCGCGGAGAAACGCGGCAGTCTTCTCTGTCTGTGCGAGGGAAGTACGGTTTTATGGTGCGAAGCTCTCGGGTGGTCGGAGCAGGGAAGAAAATATACAATATTCCATCATTTAGTCATTGAAAAACAGCAGTGAGAGGTGCTATTATGTTACACAAGGATGTGGATTCCGTATTAATATCTCAGGAAAAACTTGAAAAGATTGTGAAGTCCCTTGCAAAACAGATTGAAAAAGATTATAATGACAAAGAGTTTATGATGGTAGGTCTGCTCAAGGGCAGCGTCGTTTTCATGGCTGACCTGATGAAAAAGATCAATCTGGATTTTTCGATTGATTTTATTGTCGCCTCCAGCTACGGCAGCGGCACGGAAAGCTCGGGTCTTGTCAGAATTGTCAGTGACCTTACCCAGCCCGTGGACGGCAAGGATATCCTGATCGTGGAGGATATCGTTGACTCGGGAAACACGCTGAACTTTGTGATGAATTACCTGATGACCAAGGGCGCCCGTTCCGTCAAGGTCTGCACCCTGTGTGACAAGCCCGACAGAAGAAAGGTGCCCCTCAAGGTGGACTACTGCGGCACCGAGATCCCCGATGAGTTCATTGTCGGCTACGGTCTCGACTACGCGGAGAAATACCGCAACCTGCCTTATATCGGAATTCTCAAGCGTTCCGTTTATGAATAAATCCCTGTCAGAGTATCCGCACGGAGATGACTGACGAAACCAAGGAGAGTGAAAAATTTGGACAATAAAAAGAGAACACGCAATCTGCTGCTGTATCTCGCCATTCCGATTGTTTTGATTGTTGCCGCGGCGATTTTTCTCAGCACGCGTCAGACCGAAAGCCCAAAGACCTCCGAGCTTGTTCAGTATTTTATAGACGACAAGGTGGAGAGCTATACCATTAACTACGGTACAGGCGCGATCGAGATCACCCTCAAGGAGGGGGAGAAGGCGTATCCGAAGAAGGAGGATTCCGCCTCCTCGTCACCGCTGGATATCCTGGCGAAATCCGCGGCGGGAGCGACGGATGCCCCCGCCGGCAAATCCAAGACTGTCATCAAGGGACAGCTCGCGGATATCCGCCTGTTTATCGAGGAGATCAAGGAAAAGTCCTCGCCTGACGAGGCTGTCAAATACAACTACATCAGAGCGTCGGACAATTCCTTCCTTTTCGAGCTGATTCCCACGATCATTATGGTCGCCATCTTCATCGGCGCGTGGATTTTCCTGATGAAGCGCATGGGCGGAGGCGGAATCGGCAGAGAGATGAGCTTCGGCAAGGCAAAAATCAAAAACACCAACGACGAGAAGCGCAAGACCACCTTTGACGACGTGGCGGGCGCTGACGAGGAAAAGGAAGAGCTGGCAGAGGTTGTGGAGTTCCTCAAGAATCCCGAGAAGTTCAACAAGCTCGGCGCGAGGATCCCCAAGGGCGTGCTGCTCGTAGGCCCTCCCGGAACCGGTAAGACCCTCCTCGCGAGAGCTGTCGCCGGCGAGGCAGGAGTGCCGTTCTTCTCGATTTCCGGCTCCGATTTTGTCGAAATGTTTGTCGGCGTGGGCGCATCACGAGTGCGCGACCTCTTCGACCAGGCAAAGAAGAACTCTCCCTGTATTATCTTCATAGATGAAATTGACGCCGTCGGCAGACAAAGAGGCGCGGGTCTCGGCGGCGGCAACGACGAGCGCGAGCAGACCCTGAACCAGCTGCTCGTTGAGATGGACGGCTTTGGCGTCAATGAGGGCGTCATCCTGATTGCCGCGACCAACCGTCCCGACGTTCTTGACCCCGCTCTGCTCCGTCCGGGCAGATTCGACCGTCAGGTAGTTGTCAGCTATCCTGACGTCAGCGGCCGTGAGGCGATCCTGAAGGTTCACGCGAGAACCAAACCCCTCGCTCCCGATGTCAAGCTGCGCACCATCGCGAAAACGACGGCGGGCTTTACGGGCGCGGATCTGGAGAACCTCCTCAATGAGGCGGCGCTCCTCGCGGCGAGAGCCGACAAGAAGGCGATCACCATGAAGGAGATCGAGGAAGCGACCATCAAGGTAGTTGTCGGCGCGGAGAAAAAGAGCAAGGTCATGAGCGACAAGGAAAAGAAGCTCACAGCCTATCACGAGGCAGGCCACGCGATCCTCTTCGATGTGCTCGAAACGCAGGATCCCGTTCACGAGATCTCGATCATCCCGCGCGGAATGGCAGGCGGCTACACCATGCCGCTGCCCACCGAGGACAAGTCCTATAACTCCCGCAAGGAGATGCTAGAGGCTATCGTGGTAGATCTCGGCGGACGTGTCGCTGAGGCGCTGATTCTCGACGATATTTCGACGGGCGCGTCCAATGATATTGAAAAGGCGACCAAGACCGCGAGAGCGATGGTCACCAAGTACGGCATGACCAAGGAGCTTGGCTGCGTCAACTACGGCTCCGAGAACGGCAGTGTGTTCCTCGGCAGGGACTACGGCAGAACGCAGGACTACAGCGAAGCCACCGCCGCCAAGATCGACGAGCTGGTTCTCGCGATCGTCAACGACGCCTACGCGCGCGCCGAGAAGCTGCTCAGCGAGAATATCGACAAGCTGCACGAGATCGCCGCCTACCTCATCAAGCATGAGAAGATGGGCGCCGCGGATTTCGAGGCGATCATGAACGGCACCTATGTGGAGCCTGAGGAGGTTGAGGAGGAGGAAACGAATCCCGTAACCGACGAGAGCGCCGAGGCTGCGGAAACAACAGACAATACGGAAAATAATTCCGAAACAGAATAATAACAACACGCGATACGGGGACAGCAATGCGCTGCCCCCGTATCGTTATAAAAGGTGTATGGTTGAAAAGCAAGGTCATTCCAGCGGCGTCAGATTGTATTCTGCGAGCTTGATGTTGGTATTGACAACAGAGATGCTGTTTTCCAGTGAAAAAATGAGAATTGAGTCCCTGGTATCTCTCGCGTAAAGGGGAGCGTAGCCGCTTTTTTTGAGCATCTGCTGGGCTTCGTCTACGGTGAGGTGCAGTCCGAAGCAGAGCATGATCACCTTGTCGCGCGAGATGTTCTTGTTGGTCTTTCCGCTGATGATTTCGTAGGCGTAGGTGCGGCTCAGTCCCGAGTCCCGTACCACGTCTTTTTTTTCGAGCCTCTTGTTCGAGATAAAGAACTGAATCAGCTCCGTGAGACTGCCGAAGAATATCTCGCTGTCGTTTTCCTGAAAATAGTCGTCCACGCTGTCCTTGGAGCGCAGGATCTTCATCAGTTCATCGGTACTTTTTTTCATTTTTCATCTTCCTTTTTTCGTAGTTTGTGATAAAATATGTATACAGGGAATCTCTAATAATTCAATGTCGTGCAGAAGTGCGGAAGATTTATGGCAGAATGTTGTCAAAACTCCGCAGGAATACTGACGCATTTCAAGGAGTTTTGGCAAGATTATGCCGTGAAGATTTCGTGCTTATGCGCGGTAAGGAATTTTTAGAGGTTCCCT
>ONSE01000073.1 GCA_900320415.1 uncultured Eubacteriales bacterium | reverse complement strand
GCAATACCTGCCCCTCTCAGGAAGCCTGTAAAGCCGCGCAGGAAGCGGCATCGACCGCCTTGTCATGAAAATGACAGATTTCCCGACCCTGAAGAGTTTGGAAAAGTAACAATTCTTCACAAAACGCCCCCCTTTGAAACGATAATGAGCGCTTGGGAAGCCGCTGCGAAAAACAGTGTCGCTTTGAAGCAGAAAGTCTTTCCCGATATTTTTATTCGGACACTTGCAACCGCGATGAAAATGTGCTATAGTGTACTTATCAGAAACGGAGGTATATGTATGAAGCTCTATCAGATTCTTTCGGCTGCCGTCTTCGCGCTGCTCACGGCCGTCTGCGGCTGTGTCTGCGCAGGCGCTCTCAGCATTAACGGTCCCGTTACCGCAAATGAGAACAACGCTACAGTGTGGATTTTTGCCGTTGTGATCGGCATTCTTGCCGCGGGAGGCATCGCGTATTTCATTATCAGCAACAAAAAGAAATAACTGCCTCGGAGCTGCCTGCGCGCAGCTCCTTTTTCTTGCCGAAAAGGCTTGAAATCGCTCTGTAAAAGTGATACAATGGAGGTCAGTATAATCAAGAAAGGATGTTATTTATGAAAAGTGACGCGGTAAGAACAGGCGTTCAGTGTGCGCCTCAGCGTTCTCTTCTCCACGCGCTCGGTATGACAGACGAGGAAATGCAGAAGCCTTTGATCGGCATTGTCAGCTCCTATAACGAGATCGTACCGGGACACATGAATATTGATAAGATCGTTAACGCGGTCAAGACAGGCGTCGCCATGGCAGGCGGCAATCCGATCGTATTCCCTGCCATCGCAGTCTGTGACGGCATCGCCATGGGTCATCAGGGCATGAAATACTCCCTTGTCACCCGCGATCTGATCGCGGATTCCACCGAGGCGATGGCGATCGCACACGCGTTTGACGCGCTCGTCATGGTTCCCAACTGCGATAAAAACGTTCCCGGTCTTCTGATGGCGGCGGCGCGTCTGAATATCCCCTGCATCTTCGTCAGCGGCGGCCCCATGCTCGCGGGCAGAGTCGGCGGACAGAAAACCAGCCTCTCCTCCATGTTTGAGGCGGTCGGTTCCTTCAACTCGGGCAAAATCACCGCTGATGAGCTGAACGAATACGAAAACAAGGTCTGCCCCAGCTGCGGTTCCTGCTCGGGTATGTATACCGCGAACTCCATGAACTGCCTCACAGAGGTACTCGGCATGGGTCTGCGCGGCAACGGCACCATTCCCGCCGTTTATTCCGAGAGGATCCAGCTTGCGAAGCGCGCCGGCATGAAGATCATGGAGCTTCTGGAAAAGGACATCAAGCCCCGCGATATCATGACTGAGGACGCTTTCCGCAACGCCCTGACAATGGATATGGCGCTCGGATGCAGCACCAACTCCATGCTTCACCTCCCCGCTATCGCGCATGAGTGCGGCATCGATCTCAACCTGGACATCGCCAACGAAATCAGCTCACGCACTCCCAACCTCTGTCACCTCGCTCCCGCGGGCAGAACCTATATGGAGGATCTGAATGAGGCTGGCGGCATCTACGCTGTCATGAACGAGATCAACAAGCTCGGCCTGCTCAACACCGACCTGATCACCTGCACAGGCAAAACAATCGCTGAAAACATCTCGGGTGTCATTAACAAGAATCCCGAGGTCATCCGTCCTGTGGAGAATCCCTACAGCAAGACAGGCGGCATCGCCGTTCTGCGCGGTAACCTCGCTCCCGACAGCGGCGTTGTCAAGCGTTCCGCGGTCGCTCCCGAAATGCTCAAGCACTCCGGTCCCGCCAAGGTCTATGACTGCGAGGAGGACGCCATGGAGGCTATCAACGGCGGAGATATCGTTGACGGAGACGTTGTCGTAATCCGCTACGAGGGTCCCAAGGGCGGTCCCGGTATGCGCGAAATGCTCAACCCCACCTCCGCGATCATGGGCAGAGGTCTCGGAAGCACCGTCGCATTGATTACGGACGGCCGTTTCTCGGGTGCGACAAGAGGTGCTGCCATCGGTCACGTTTCTCCCGAGGCGGCGGTAGGCGGTCCCATCGCACTGGTTGAAAACGGCGATATCATTGAAATCGACATCCCCAACAGCAAAATCACCCTCATGGTTTCCGACGACGAGCTCGCCAAGCGCAGAGCGGAATGGAAGCCGAGACAGCCAAAAATCACCACGGGCTACCTTGCAAGATACTCCAAGCTCGTCTCCTCAGGTGCGCAGGGCGCGGTTCTGAGCTAACGAAATTGCACAAAAATTCGCATAATCTTTGTGCAAGACAGAGTGGTTTTTGCGCAAAAAAAGCAAATTGCACAATTCACCCTTGTCCGTATTGGGCAAAGGGTGAATTTTTTTATTTTCGGGAAAAGATGTTGTTAATACTATACAATTATGATATAATTATTGAGGATGATTTTTTGGGTTTTGCTGAATAATTGCAATTTCGCATAATATAGACAATTTATCATATGAAGGGAGTTTTTTCTTTTGAAACAGTACGACGCGAAAAAAATTCTGAACATTGCGCTTGCGGGTCACAGCGGCTGCGGCAAGACATCGGTAGCGGAATCTATTCTCTACCTTGCCAAGGTCAGCGACAGACTGGGCAAGATTGCCGACGGCAACACCACGCTTGACTATGACAGTGAGGAGATCAAGCGCCAGGCTTCGATTATGACAGCCGTCGCTCCCATAGAGTGGAAGAATACCAAAATCAACCTCATCGACACACCCGGTCTCTTTGACTTCGCGGGCGGCGTTGCCGAGGGTATGCGTGCGGCTGACACCGCACTGATCGTTGTTTCCGGCAAGGACGGCGTGAACGTCGGTACGGAAAAGGCTGTTGAGGCGGCGACAAAGGCTGGTCTGACAAAGGTCTTCTTTGTCAACGGTCTGTGCGACGAGGACGCTCGTTTCTACCGCGTATTTGAAACCCTCAAATCCACCTTCGGCCCCTCCGTATGCCCCGTCGTAGTCCCCTATATCGTAGACGGACAGGCGAACACCTATGTCAACCTCTTTGACTACAAGGCATACAAATACGACGCCAAGGGCGGCGTTGTCCAGACCGCTCTTCCCGATATGGGCGACAGACTCGAGGGACTTCGCGAGGCGATCAAGGAAGCCGTCGCGGAAACCAGCGAGGAACTGCTTGAAAAATTCATCATGGGCGAGGAATTCACCCCCGAAGAGATTATTCTCGGCGTCAGCCAGGGCGTCAAGGACGGCACCATCTGCCCCGTATTCTGCGGTGACGCGCACAACACCTTTGCGATTGACCAGCTTCTTAACAGCCTGACATGGCTGGCTCCCTCCGCTGCCGTCAAGAGTGAGGAAGTCGGCGTAGATCTCAACGGCGAGCCTGTAGAGGTCAGTGTCAACGTCAACGGCGCTGCGGCGGCAATCGTATTCAAGACCGTAGCGGATCCCTTTATCGGCAGACTGTCCTACATCAAGGTGGTTTCGGGCAAGATCTCTCCCGACACACCCGTTATCAATATGCGCACAGGCGCACAGGAGAGAATTTCCAAGGTTCTCACTATGACAGGAAAGAAGCAGAGCGATACCGACTACATCGGCGCGGGCGACATCGGCGCGATCCCGAAGCTCACCTCCGCCAAGACGGGCGACACCCTCTGTTCACCCCTCAGAAAGGTCATTCTCGACGGCATCGACTACCCCGTATCCAGCTACTCCATGGCAATTTATCCTGCCAAGAAGGGCGACGAGGACAAGGTAGCGCAGGCGGTTTCCAAGCTTGCCGACGAGGATCCCACCATCAAGTTTGAAAGCAATCACGAGACGCACGAGATGATTCTCTCCGGTCTGGGTGAACAGCACCTCGACGTGGTCATCTCCCGTCTCAAGAGCAAATACAATGTAGAGGCATCCCTCAAGAAACCGAAGATCGCTTACCGCGAGACCATCCGCAAGAAGGTATCGGCGCAGGGACGCTACAAGAAGCAGAGCGGCGGTCACGGACAGTTTGGTGACGTCTGGATCGAGTTCGAGCCGTATGATACCGACAGCCTCGAGTTTGCCGAGAGAGTTGTCGGCGGAGCGGTTCCCAAGAACTTCTTCCCCGCCGTTGAAAAGGGTCTGCGCGAGGCCATCAAGAAGGGCGTTCTTGCGGGTTATCCAACCGTAGGAATCAAGGCAACGCTCTACGACGGCTCCTATCACCCTGTAGACTCCTCGGAAATGTCCTTTAAGACAGCCGCAAGCCTTGCGTACAAGAACGGTATTCCCAATGCAATGCCCACGTTGCTTGAGCCGATCGGCAGCCTGAAGGCTCTTGTTCCCGACAACAACATGGGCGACGTCATGGGCGAGGTCAACAAGCGACGCGGCAGAGTGCTTGGCATGAGCCCCGCTTCCAAGGGTATGCAGGTTGTCGAGGCGGAGGTGCCTATGGCGGAGATGGCTGACTTCTCCACCTTTATCCGTCAGATCACTCAGGGACGCGGATCCTTTGAGTTCACGTTTGCCCGCTACGAGGACTGCCCTGCCAACGTCGCGCAGAAGGTCATCGAGGCGGCAAAGGCTGACATGGCTGACGACTGATTCATTCATAAAAAATGCGAGGGACTGTCACACGGCAGTCCCTTTTGTTTGTCGTAATAATAATATAAAAGATGACACACAAAAAGGCAGGCCTGAAAGCCTGCCTTAACTGTTTAATTATTTGTAATGGATCTCATAATCGGGATCGTAGGTGCTGCCGTTGAGTCTGCACTCGAAGTGGAGATGCGGACCGGTAGAGTGACCAGTGGAGCCCATGTAGCCGATAACGGTGCCCTTGGAAACAACGGAACCCGCGCCGACTGCCACGCTGGAGAGATGACCGTAAATCGTCATCTTGCCGTTTTCGTGGTCGATCATGACATAGTTGCCGTAGCTGCCGCCGCAGCCGCAGTCGCCGCTCTTGCCCCAGTTATGGACGCAGCCGGAATAGGTCGCGACAACCGTACCGCTGTCGGCCGCAACGATCGTGCTGCCCATCGGTCCCGCGATATCCACACCGCTGTGGTAGTAGCCTCTGTCCGCGGTATCATGATACGGGGAGCTGATGTAGTATACACCGGGTGCAGGCCATACGTAGTTACCGCCGGAGGGAACGGGATCGGGATCGTATACGGGATCCGGCTCAATGATGGGTTCGGGATCGTAGTCAGGCTCGGGTTCAGGCTCTGTGGCGGGAGTTGTGGCAGGTTCCTCTGTCTTTTGCGTTGTGCTGCCGCCCGACGCAGTCTCCTGCTGCTTCTTCTGCGCCTCTTCCTGCTGACGCTTGATTGCCGCCTGCGCTTCTCGCTGCTGCTCCTCAAGAATCTTCTTGATGTTCTCCTGCAGCTCGGACTTGCTGTCGCTGAGGTTGCTCAGCATATTTTTGGTGTCGTCCTGCGTAATCTTGAGGTTCATCAGCCTGTCCTTGTTTTCCTCCAGGGTGCCGTTGAGATCCTGCAGATCCGCGTCAAGCGTCTCCTCATCCTGAGTGAGCGCTTCCTTGTCCTTGATCAGGGCGTCCTTGCTGACCTGAATCTCAGCGAGCTTCTCATTGACGGTGTCAATCAGTTCCTGGTCGTACTTCGAGAGATTCTTGACCAGATTCATCTTGTCGATCAGGTCGGAAAAATCCTTCGCACCGAGAACGATCTCCAGGTCGCTCGCGCTGCCCGCCATATAAATAGCTCTCAGACGCTCGCAGAGCGCAGTAAGCTGCTCCTCAATGCTTTCATTTCCGAGGTTGATCGCCTTCTGATTCTCCTCGATACTGTCATTCAGCTGCGCGATCTCTTCACGTGTCAGCGAAATTTTCTCACTGAGAGTCTTGATCTTGCTGACAAGCGCTTCGTTGTACTTTTCCTGGTCCGCGATCTGGGTTTCGGATTTATTGAGAATGTCCTTGTACTCGCTTTCCTTCTGCTTTAACTCAGTCAGCCTGCTTCTGAGAGAATCAACATCCTCAGCCCCGGCGGTCACAACGGAACCCGCGACGGGAACAGATATCATGAGAACACTCAGCAGCGCGCAAAGAATCATTTTTACTCTTTTCATAACTGTTACTTTTCTCCTTTCGGGATTTTTACCATCCGAGTATTTCATTACCTTCCATTTTCAGATACTTGCGGATGGAGAGGAAGCCGCCGCAGAAGCCGACAAATACGCCGAACACCGCGAAGGCGGCTGCCGCGTAAGGCAATACGCTGAGAATAGGGATGAAGTCAAACATCGACTGCGCGTTCTCGACCACCATGCCGACGCCCTGATATACCAGAACGAGGACACCCGTGGCGATAATCGCCGAAATCAGACCGATGACCATGCCCTCCACCAAAAACGGCATTCGCACAAAGGAATTGGTGGCGCCGACCGACTTCATGATGCTGATTTCAAAGCGGCGTGAATACATCGTCGCGCGGATGGTGTTCGCGATAATGAACAGCGAAATCACCAGCAGCGCGGCAACCACCGCGATGGAAATAATATTGACAAGATTACTGATACGTGTCAGCTTGTCAGCGAAATCCTTACGATTGAGAATCGTATCAGGATCTACACCCGGAATTTTCTGGATCTGCGCGACGGTCTCGTCGTACTTGGAGAGGTCGTGCATGACCACGATAAAGGAATCGGGCAGAGGGTTTCTGTCCTCGATACGCGCGAACAGACTGTCGCCCAACGTTGCTCTGTACTGCTCGAACGCCTCTTCCTTGGAATAGAACTGCGCAGAAGCGACATTGTCAACCTTCTCGATTTCCTTGCCTACGTAGATAGCTTCCAGCTGGGAGTAACCGTCCACGATGTACACAATGGTTTCGTTGCTCTCTCCGACCTCTTCCACCATTTTGGAGACGTTCATCGAAAACAGCGTTGCCGCGCCCGTGAGAACCAGACAGCTGATCAGCACGCAGACAGACGCGATACTCATAATACGGTTGCTCCAAACATTCTTGAAGCCCTCTTTTACAAGATAGCCAAAGCCTTTCATATCATTATCCTTTACTTTTAAATTTGATTAACCGAGCCGGTCATCATCATCCGGCACAACCATCACGTTGTCGGGATACTGCGGTTCAAACATCTCGCTGTCCCCTTCCCCGGCACCGTCCATGTCATCGTCGTAGCCGAGACCCTCGTAACTCTCGATGACCTCATCACCGGTGAATTCCGCCGCCTCGCCGTACTCTTCGTAATCCATGCCGTAGTCGTCGCTGTCTTCCGCGTAATCCTCGGCGATTCCCGCGCGGATACCTCCCTGGGTGTCACCGATGACCTTGCCCTTGTCTATGGTGATAACTCTCTGATGAAACTCGCGCACCAGCTCGTGCTCGTGTGTAACCACCAGAACAGTGGTGCCCATCGCGTTAATTTCATTGAGAAGCTCGATAATCTCATGTGAAAGCTCGGGATCTACGTTACCCGTCGGTTCGTCGGCAACTATGATCTCGGGATTGTTTACCAGCGCTCTGGCGAGACTAACGCGCTGCTGCTCGCCTCCCGAAAGCTCGCTGGGTTTATTTTTCATCTTGTCGCTCAAGCCGACGAGGTTGAGGACATAGGGAACTCTCTTTTTGATGGTGGCGGTGCTCTCGCCTACCGCGCGCATTGCGAAGGCGACATTGTCAAACACCGTCATTTTTTCAATCAGTCGGAAATCCTGGAACACGATTCCCATGTGGCGGCGCAGGTAGGGAACATCCCGGCGGCGCAGCTTGGAGAGCTTGTTGCCGTTGATGATGATCTCTCCCGAGGTGGGCGTTTCCTCGTGCATGATCAGCTTGAGGAAGGTACTCTTGCCCGCTCCCGACGCGCCTACAATAAAGACAAACTCGCCTTTCTCAATGCTAAGGCTGACGTTCTGCAGCGCGTGTGTTCCGTTGGGATAGGTTTTTGAAACATTCTGAAATTCAATCATAGAAACACCCTTAATCGTTTTGTCGTTGATTGTGCGTTACTGACGTAATATATTCCACATTCGAATTAAAATACATGGAAAATCATCAAATCCCCTAAAAACACCAATGCTCTGAGCGCAGAATCCTGACACTCAGAGCGGTGCATCAACGACAGCGAACCGTCAGATCAATACTTGGTAGGGCTGGCGTTGAGATATTTCTTTACCATCAAGGCTACCTTGAACACGATCGCGTCCTCAAATTCGCGCAGATCAAGACCTGTGAGCTTCTTGATTTTCTCCAGTCTGTAGACCAGTGTGTTGCGGTGAACAAAGAGCTTACGGGAGGTCTCTGAAACGTTGAGGTTATTCTCAAAGAAGCGCTGAATCGTGAACAGCGTCTCCTGGTCGAGACTCTCAATGGAGCCGCGCTTGAATACCTCCTTGAGGAACATCTTGCACAGGGTAGTGGGCAGCTGATAGATCAGTCGTGCAATGCCGAGATTATCGTAGCTGACAATGGTGCGCTCGGTGTCGAACACCTTGGCAACCTCCAGAGCGGACTGCGCCTCCTTGAAGGAACGCGCGAGATCCTTGATGCCCGTAACGGTGGTGCCGATGCCGACAACGCTGTGAGTATAGAATTCGCTGGAAAGCGTGTCCGCGATGGAGCTTGCGAGCTTCTCGAGGTCACGGCTCTCGGTATCGGGTTTTACCTCCTTGACAAGAGCGATTTCCTCCTCATTGATGTTAATGACGAAATCCTTGGTCTTGTCGGGGAAAAGGTTCTGAACGATATCATAGGCGGAGACGTCTGTCTTGGAGATGATCTTGATCAGCAGGCAAACGCGCGAAACCTCACTGTTGAAGTGGAGCTCTCTCGCCTTGAGATAAATATCACCGGGAAGAATATTATCGAGAATGACGTTCTTGATAAAGTTGGAACGGTCATACTTCTCATCGTAGTACTGCTTGATGCTGGAAAACGAAACGCTGAGCAGCTGCGCGTACTTCTGGGCGTACTCATCCGTACCCTGCACAAATACCGCGTAGTCATACTTCGCGCTGCTTCCGAAAGACTTGTATGTATATCCGTTAATCACAAAAGGCGCGGTGGAACTGAGTGTCTCGGAATTGATATTTTCATTGACCTCTCCGATTTTGCCCAGCTCAGAGCAGGCGATAACAACGGAAGTCTCGTCAATCACGCCGATTGTTCTGTCAATGGCGTCCTTCATCTGGTGTACTATACCCTGAAATAATCTGTTAGACATAGTCGATAACCTCTTTCTCCATAATTATTTAATCGTAAATCGGTATTGAGGACGATCAAGTCCGCGTCATTTTTCTCCTTGACACGAAACCGTAGCACAGGCGTGAAAGTTACAATACCCTTATATACATATTACACAAAAATGAAGAAAAAATCAACCTTTCGCAACAAATTTCTTTGAATTTTTTAGGAAACGTACATTTATCTGTGCAAGAACGCCAAAGCATAGCTCTTCATGCTCTTATTCTACCCCATGAATGTGACAGAAATGTGACAGAAATGTAACAATCTTCAAATTGCTTTACTATTATATCACATTCTTTTCAAAAATGCAAATTTTAGCAGCAAAAAAAGGCGGCAGGAAAACCTGCCGCCGGAAAACACGATATGAACCGAATCAGTTGGTGATGATCTGCTCGGTGTCCTTGTCAAAGATGTGGAGCTTATCGAGGCTGAAGCAAACCTTGATGTCGTCGCCGACCTTCGCGGTGGAGGTGGGAGCAACTCTCGCGGTGATGGACTGACCTGCGATGGTAACATAGAGATAAATCTCAGCGCCCATGAGCTCGGTTACGTCTACCTTCGCGTCGAAGAGCATCTTCGCCTTGGCGATCTCCTCGGGCTCGTCGTGAGTGTGCTCGGGACGGATACCAAAGATAACTTCCTTGCCTACATAGGGATCAAGCTTGCCGCCCGCGCACTTGTCAGCGGGAACGGGAACCTGGTACTTGTCGAAGTCGAGGGTGTACTCGCCGCCTCTCTTGGCAACGGTCGCGTTGATGAAGTTCATCTGGGGGGATCCGATGAAGCCCGCTACGAACATATTGCAGGGCAGATCATAGAGGTGCTGAGGAGTATCAACCTGCTGAACGATACCGTCCTTCATAACAACGATTCTGGTACCGAGGGTCATAGCCTCTGTCTGGTCATGGGTTACATAAATAAAGGTGGTGCCGAGTCTCTGATAGAGCTTGGAGATCTCGGTACGCATCTGCGCACGGAGCTTGGCATCGAGGTTGGAGAGCGGCTCGTCGAGAAGGAATACCTTAGGATCACGAACGATAGCACGACCCATGGCAACACGCTGTCTCTGACCG
>ONSE01000144.1 GCA_900320415.1 uncultured Eubacteriales bacterium | reverse complement strand
TACGGCACTCCCGCGCCCTCCGCGCCGTCCGAGACGTATGATTACGGCACTCCCGCGCCCTCCGCGCCGTCTGAGACGTTTGACTACGGCACTCCCGCACCTTCCGCTCCTTCTCAGCCGTATGATTACGGCACTCCCGCGCCCTCCGCGCCTTCTCAGCCGTATGATTACGGCACTCCCGCGCAGAGGGTCTATCCTCCCGTTCAGCCGCAGCAGCCGGTGCAGCCCGCTCCGAATGAGCAGGAGCCTGCTCCGTTCCGTCCGCAGCAGTACCCGAATGCCTACGACTTCCGCCCCGAGAAGCCGCTGATGAAGCCGCAGGAGCCGCAGACGGCTCCCCGTTCCGCGGCGCAGGGCGAGCCGTTTGACCCCGTGGAGCATACGGCGGTGTACCAGAACGGCAGCTTCGTCAGTCCGCAGCAGGAGCTTACGACGCAGCCGCAGGGCTACTATCAGCAGCCCAAGCAGCCCGTCTATGACGCGAATCCCTACGAGCGGCCGCAGACTCCCTTCAACAATCCCTACGCCGCTCCCTCCGCTCAGGCGTTCGGCGGCGCGCAGCCCCCGAAGAAAAAGGCAAACAAGGGACTTGTGATCGTCATTATCGTGCTCAGCGTCCTTCTCGCGGGCAGCCTCGCGGGGATCCTCGTTCTCGCGCTCAACAGCAGCTCCCGGGGAGGTATCAAGGACGACAACGTCAGCAACGGCTTCAATGTGCCCGAGCATGACTTCACGTTTCCCGATTCGTTCGGCGAGCTTTTCCCGCAGGAGACACAGCCCGCCACGGAGGAGCACAAGGAGAGCGACTACAGCAGCAAGACCATCTCCGATTACAGCGGTCTGACGCTGGAGAAAAAGCCCGACGACGCGGAGGACAACAAGCAGTACAAGTCCGACTACGCCTTCGAGAAGGTCAGCGAGTCCGTTGTGGGCGTGATGTGCTACACCGACAAGGACAAGAGCAAGCTCGACTCCCAGGGCAGCGGCATCATCTTCACCGCCGACGGCTATGTGGTGACCAACTCCCATGTCGTGGGCAACAGCAAGACGCTCTACGCCATTACCGTCGTCACCTCTGACGGCAAGGAGTACAACGCGGGCGTCGTCGGCTATGACCAGAGAACCGATATCGCCGTCCTCAAGATGGACGACGCCAAGGATCTGAAGGCAGCGACCTTCGGCGATTCCTCTGAGATCACGGTGGGTGAGGATATCATCATCGTCGGCAATCCCGGCGGCATCAGCTACCAAAACTCCATGACAAAGGGCATCGTCTCGGCGGTTGACCGCGACGCGTCCAGCAGGAGCATCACCAAATACATCCAGACCGACGCTGCCATCAATCCCGGCAACTCGGGCGGCCCCGCCGTCAATATGTACGGTCAGGTCATCGGCATCGCAAGCGCCAAGATCGCGAGCGTTTCCTATGAGGGAATGTGCTTCGCGATCCCCTCCCAAACCGCAAAGACCATCGTTGACAGCCTGATGAAGAACGGCTACGTCACGGGCAGGGTCAAGATCGGTGTTTCGGGCGTTGCCGTCACCGCCGAGGATGCCGCGAATTACAACCTCCCCCAGGGTATTCTGGTAGAGAGCGTTCTGCCCGACGGCCCCTGCGCCGAGACCGGACTCGCCCAGAACGACGTTATCGTCGGACTGGACGGTGAGAAGGTCACCAGCTTCGCCGAGATCTACAACATCCTCGAAAAGCACAAGGAGGGCGACAAGGTGACGCTCAAATACTGGCAGGCGTCCTCTGAGAAAGAGGTGGAGGAAGAGATCACCCTCGCGGCAGATGAGTAACAGAGCGGCGGTTTCCCTTCCTGTTCAGACCACATACTCCAGGCGGTTGATCTCCTCCAGCTCGTCGATGTCGTAGCTGCTGACAGCGGCTTCCACGGCGGGCGGCGGATTGTCATAGCTGCCCTCGGCTATGCGCACGAGGTGGTCGCCGTCCAGGATCCAGTCCAGATCCGCGCGCCAGCCGCCGTTCCTTCCGCACAGGAAGTCCGATCGGCTCACGCGGAGAAATATGTCCTCAAAGCCTTGCGCATCTGTTTCGCGCAGGGCTTTTTTTATCGCGTTACGCCGCCGCTTTGTCAGCTTGTTCGCACGCGGCAGGTCGGGACAAAGACGGTTGTACAGTTTCAGAATGCCTTCGGTTTTGTTTTCTTCATTTTTCGCGCACGCACGCGGACTCTCCCGTTTTTCGGGAGAGAGTGTGTCCTCTTCTTCTTTTTCTTCCTCTTCTTCTTTCTCTTCTTCTTTTTCTTCTTCTTCGCAGGTTTCGGATGCGGTCGCATACCGCGCCATCGCGTTTTTGCGGTTCTGCTCGCAGCGCTTGCCGTAGTTGTCGAATTCCCTGTTGATCGTCGCCCTCAGAAATGAGAACATGATCTGCAGGGACTGGTCGTCAGAGAAGTCGGGCAGGGTGCCGTCCTCCGCAAAGGCAAACAGCGCCTTGATCAGCTGTCCCGCCTGCGCGTCGCTCAGCAGTGAGAACTGCTCGCGGTTGTCTATAAATATCTGAAAATAGCTTGGCTTCTTCATGCCATCGCCCCCTTTTATTACAGGGCAGAAAACGGATAAATTGCATAGGTTTATGCAATTTTTGTCTGTCGATCAAGACATCGGTATCAGTACGATGAAGCGCTCCTGCCTGCAATTCGCGTTCCCCCTTGCCGAGCTCGGGAAAATGTGCTACAATGGGTGGGAAAAGGAGATGCGGATAATGAAAAAATGTGAATACTGCGCCAGGGAGATTTCCTACCACGAGCAATACTGCTCCGACGACTGCCAGATCGCGGCGAACAAATACTACGAAAACAGCGATCGCTTCGCCAAGCTGTTTATGATGGTGAACGTCGCCTGTGTATTCGGAATTCCCGTCGGACTGTTTATCATGTCGGTCGTCAAAATCGTCGGCGCCGTTATCGCGGGCGCGAGCTGCGCGGTGCTCGGACTCATGCTCCTGATTTTTCCGTTCCCGACCGAGGGCATGAACAAAAAATTCGGTATCAAAAAGGCAAAGCTGGTTACCCGGATCATCGGCGCAGCCTGCATGGTGCTCGGCGCGCTGATCGTCGGGATGCTCGCGTTCTGGTTTTAGGGAACCTCTAAAAATTCCTTACCGCGCATAAGCACGAAATCTTCACGGCATAATCTTGCCAAAACTCCTTGAAATACGTCAGTATTTCTGCGGAGTTTTGACAACATTCTGCCATAAATCTTCCGCACTTCTGCACGACATTGAATTATTAGAGATTCCCTTTAAAAATAAAAGCGCGTAACGCATAATTATTTTTCCTCCGAACATACTAGATATGCGGAATTATCCGCACAAAGGAGGATGGAACCATGCTTGACAGAATTGCGCTCGCTCTGCTGGTCATCGGCGGTCTGAACTGGGGCAGCATCGGCATTTTCCAGTTTGACCTTGTCGGCTTCATCGGCGGCGGTCAGAGCGGAGTGGTGAGCAGGATAATCTATATTCTGGTGGCTCTCGCGGCGATCTGGTGTATTACCCTGTTTTTCCGCGACACGCAGGATACGTTTTTGGACGAGCCGAAGCACAGCACCGTCTGATCGTCAACACCGAGACAAAACAAAAACCGATCGGAAATCCCAGAGATTTCCGGTCGGTTTTTTAAATCGCGGCCTAAGGCGTCGGTTTGGCGGTTATCTTCCGTTTACGCGATAAACGTTCATCAGACTCTCACCATTCCCCTTGCCCTATCAATTGTTTCTGCAAAGATGATTCATGTTCACGCAAAATGCGTTCATCTTATCGCACCATTCCCCTT